>JADFNF010000129.1 GCA_022563485.1 Fidelibacterota bacterium
CCTCAATGACATAGTCGTCGGCTGGATTGATCATGACTGAAGTCTTGCTGCCCTCACCAAGATTCCGGCCGGACTCTCTCATTTTCCTTTCGATAAAGGCGTCCAACTGGGACATGTCAGCCGAAAGAAAACTCAAGATACCTGCCTGTGCCTCTTCCCGGTATAGACCGATTGTAATCCAGCCCGACTTCTTACGGTTGTATTGATACAAGTCCCCGAAGGTTCTCCCGATGAATTTTTCGGGAATGTCTTTGCGCCTGAAGTGATGTTTGGACTGGGAATCCAGAAGTTGCTCACTGGCCTGGGGAATCCCGGGGCGGAGCACATGGGAGGCAATGATGAACGATCCAAAATTATCACTGAGCACAACATTGTCGGCATTGGCCCGCTTGACATGGTTGATTGATCCTTGCTCGTGAACATAGGCCACCACCTGCACTTTGGGATTGAGGGTCTTGATGGTCAGGCTCGCCAGAATGGTTTTCTCATCGCTGATCCCGCCGGTGGGTAACTCTGTGGGCAGCAGGATCACCGCCCGGGCATGCTCAAGGTTGGCTTGCTTCAATATCTTCTCGTGGGTGTACTCTCCACGAATATACTTGATGTGGGTGTAGCCGTACTGGTTCTTGAGGGCCTGCATGGCATCTTCCGGCTCTTCATTAATCAGCACGAGTTGATCGGGGTGTTGGTCCGTGACATTGAGGAAAGCATCCAGCAAACTCCCCATCTTGTGGTGCCACCCACAGATAATAATATGGTCCTTAACCTTAATGGCAGTGAGCCCCTGATTAGAGCGCATACGCCGGGCTACAGCTATGGATGCGATACTGCCGGTTAAAAAGGAGATCAGCGAAATACCGGTGAACATAATCACCACGGCCAAAATGCGGCTGCCGCCGCTCTGGGGCGTTATATCCCCATACCCCACGGTGGTCATGGTGACCACGGCCCACCATACGGCCTCTCCGACCGTGCGAAATCCCTGACTGCCCGCCCGGTGTTCCAGAAATGCCACCGCCGTGCCACCCAGGAGCGCCACCAACAATATCAGGGCAAAAACCCGGAATACAGGATTGCGAGCGAGTATCCACAAGTATCGTTTGAACTCCGGCATCTATTATCCAAGGGAACGGCAAATACAAATCCCTACAAATAGTAAGACGGTAGCCGATGCAAGTCAACAGGTTTAAAGACATCTCGTCCACCATCAGGCGGCTACCTGTTTGGTTCAACCGCACCACTGTCGGGCGGGAATCGATTCAATTCTTGATGCGAAAGCCCCGGGTAAATAAGGTGGCGCTAATCAAGGTAAATAGGATCGCTGCGCAGACCGAAACAAATAATGACCACCAGGGCGAAGAATCCGAAACCCCGAGCACAGCATAGCGCAGACCGTTGATCATGTAGTAGAGGGGGTTGAACAGGGAGATACTTCGCCAGATAGGCGGCAGCATGTCGATGCTGTAGAACACCCCACCCAGGAACACCAGGGGCGTTAGGAAAAAATTGACGAGAACCTGAATGTTCTCAAAGGATTTTGCTATGATGCCTACCAACAGTCCGGCACCCCCGAAGGCCCATCCTACCACCGCCAGAAACACCAGAATCAACACAGGGTGGGCCAGCGTCATATCGGTCAACAGTAACCCTATAATGAGCACGAGCACACCGTTGATGAACCCCCGAAGAGCGCCACCCATGATATATCCCAGGGACACCTCCAACCCACTCAGGGGCGTAATCAGGATATCATCGAGAAAATTCATCATCTTGGCCTGAAAGAGGCTGGAGGCACTGTTGGAGTAGGCATTGGTGATCACGTTCATCATAGCCAAACCGGGAATGATATAGTCCATGTAGCTGGTACCCTTGATCTCCCCAATTCGGCTACCGAGGGATTTCCCGAACACCACAATGTAGAGGACTGTACTGAGCAGCCCCGGAATCAACGTCTGGTTGTAAAGCGACAGAAACCGCTTGAGTTCCCGGAGCACAAAGGTCATAAAACCGATATTATTCATCAATACCGTGTCCGGTTAACTCCATGAATACATCTTCCAAGGTGCTGTGGGAGATGGCCACATCCTGGACCAGAGCACCGGCAGAGGTGAGCTGATTGATGATCTCCGTCAGGCGCAATTCGGGTTGGGGAATCAGGATTCGAATGTGCCCATCGGTAAAGTTGAAATCGTACCCTTCCAGGGCCCTGGCGGTCTGCTCCGTCCAGCTGTCAATGGTGATGGTCAGCCCATCTCCATTCTGCCCGGCCATCAGCTTCTGGGGCGAGCCCTCGGTGATGATCCTGCCGTGGTCGATGATCGCTACCCGGTCACAGAGTTTTTCTGCTTCCTCAATGTAGTGGGTGGTCAGGATAATGGTTTTGCCTTCCTGGTTAAGTTGGGTCAGGTAGCTCCACAACATGCGACGCAGTTCCACATCCACCCCGGCAGTCGGTTCATCCAGGATGAGGATCTCCGGATCGTGGACCAGGGACCGGGCGATCTGAAACCGCCGTTTCATGCCTCCACTCAGCTCCCGGGGTTTGACCCGTCGTTTGCCTGACAGACCAAACAGCTCCAACAGATGAGCAGTCCTCTGTCGGGCCACTTTCCTCGGCACACCGTAATATCCGGCCTGCAAAATCATCAGCTCCTCAATGGGGAAGAACCAATCAAAATTGAGTTCCTGAGCCGCCAAGCCGATCCGCCGCCGTGACTGCCGGTATTGGGACACCACGTCATAGCCCAGAACCTTCACGAAACCCCCGCTGGGCCGCACCAGGCCAGTAGTGATTCCGATAGTGGTGGTCTTCCCGGCGCCGTTAGGCCCTAACAGGCCAAAAAACTCGCCTACCGGGACAGTCAGATTGATCCCCTTGAGAGCCACCACGCCACCGGCGTATTGCTTGTGGAGATCATGAATCTCCACGGCCGGAACCATCTAGGACCGCTCCATGACGCATATATTTTCCACATGGGGGGTGTGGGGAAACATGTCCACCGGCTGCAAGTACCTCAGCTCATAGCCGCCCTCACACAGCAGGCGCACGTCCCGGACCTGGGTCGCCGGGTTACAGGATACATAGACCACCTTACGGGGACTGAGCGCTACGATTTCGTCGATCAGCTTAGGGTGCATCCCTGCCCGGGGCGGGTCGGCAACGATGATGTCCGGCGGACCGATCTGCTGGGTCAGCCGCTTTTCATGCTGGGTGAAGTACCGGGACGACAGATCGGCGGAAAAGAACCGGACGTTAAATACCTCATTGAGCATGGCATTGCGGGCGGCGTCATCCACGGCCGATGAGACCGATTCAAAGCCGGCCAATTCCCGGGCATGGCCGGCCAGGGCCAGCGTGATGGTGCCCGTGCCGCAATACAGGTCGTACACCACTTCATCACCCGTGAGGGCGCAGGCCTTTTCGATCTGATCGTAGAGCACCTCCGCCTGACGGGTGTTGGTCTGGAAGAAGGAGTTGGCGGAAATATCAAAGGCAAACCCACGCAGTTGCTCGGTGATGGTGGACTTGCCATGCAGCAGGACTTCCCATTCACCCAGGGCTATCCCGGCTTTTTTGGTGTTAATGTTGTTCACCACGCTCACCACCTGGGGGAAGGCGGCCACCAGGTCGTCCACCAACGGCTTGAGGCGTCCGGTAGCCTCCCGGCTGGTGACCAGGTTCACCATCACTTGCAGGTCATTGGATGCCTCCCCGGCCACCCGGATGACCAGGTAGCGCAGGAAACCTCGATGGGTCTTGATGTCGTAGGGCTCCAACTTCAGCTGGGCTGCCCGGCTTTTGACCAACTGGAGGATTTCATTGCCCACCGGGTGCTGGATCGAACAGGCATCGATGTCCAGCACCTTGTCATAGCGTCCCGGTACGTGGAGCCCCAAGGCCCGGGATGGTGCCTGATCGATATCTTCGGCGTTCAGCACCCAGGCATGGTTAGAGAAGGTGAACTCCATCTTGTTGCGGTAGTGATAGGTCTGCTCACAGCCGATAATAGGACGCACATCGGGATTTTCGAAACGTCCCATGCGAGTGAAGAGGTCCACCACCTGGGCCTGCTTCTGTGCCAGCTGCTGGTCGTAGCGATAATTCTGGCTGGCGCACCCGCCACAGACGCCGAAGTGGGCGCAATCAGGCTGGGCCGCAGCCGGTGATGGCGTCAACACTTCCAGCACCCGGGCTTCGGCGAACCCTTTTCGCCGCCGGGTGATCAGCGCCAGTACCCGCTCTCCGGGGACGGCCCCTTTCGCCACAAAGACCACAAAGCCCTCGTGCCGGGCCACCCCCTGGCCCCCATAGGCCAGGCTGTCGATGGTGAGCTCGACCTGCGCGCCCTTCTGGGGCAGGGCGGGTGCGGCTTCGGCCACGGGATCGGTTTGCGTCACAGACATGGTGGGCGAATTTACGACGAGGGAGGGGGGAAAGTCAGCTCGCGGCACTAGAATAGCAGGGCATTTCTAGCCATGCTTGCCCACCAGCTCCAAAAACTCCCCCTCGCTAAGCACCTTCACCCCCAGCTTTTCCGCCTTGGCCCGCTTGGACCCGGCCCCCGGTCCGGCCACCAGGTAGGTCGTTTTCTTGCTCACCGATTTGGCCGCTCTAGCCCCTAAACCCTCCACCAGGGCCTCGGCCTCGGGACGGGTCATCCCTTCCAGGGCACCAGTGAAGACAAAAGTCTGACCGGCCAGGGGACCCAATACCCCCTCACTCACCTCGACGGGGGCCAACTTTACCCCCAGATCAAGAAGATCATGGATAATGGTTACATTGGTTTTATCTCCCATGAATCGCACAATACCTTCGGCCACAATGGGCCCCACCTCGTGGATCGCTTCCAGCTCGGCCTGGGTCATAGCGAGCAGCCGCGCCATATCCCCGCCTAGCGCCCGTTCCAGCACCCGGGCGGTGTGCTCACCCGCATTGCGAATACCCAGGGCGTAGATCAGCCGCGCGAAGGTGGTATTTTTGGAAGCCTCGATAGCCGCCATCAACTTGGTGGCCACCTTATCCCCCAGGGCAACCAGCTTCTTGGTGGGACCCTTATCCTTCAGGTGGACGGTCCGTTCGATCTCCAGACCCACCAGGTCCTCGAAGGTGACGCGGTAGATATCCGCCACCGTCTCCACCTTCCCCGACGCAATGAGCTGCTCCACCAGTCTCTTGCCCAAGCCATCGATGTCCATGGCCCCCTTGGAGATAAAATGCTGGAAGCGCCCCTGTACCTGGGCCGGGCAGGCCAGGTTTACGCAGCGGGCCACGGCTTCATCGGCGGGGCGGTAGACCTCATGGCCGCACACAGGACAGGTCTTTGGCAGGCGGTAAGGCCGGGTCTTCGCTGGCCGCTTCTCCAGGATGACCTGCACCACTTCGGGGATCACGTCCCCGGCCCGCTGGACCAGCACCGTATCCCCCACCCGAACGTCCTTGCGGTCGATCTCGTCCTGGTTGTGAAGGGTGGCCCGGCTCACGGTCACCCCGCCCACCTTCACCGCCCTCAGGTGGGCCACCGGGGTGACGGCGCCTGTGCGGCCGACACGGGCCTCGATGGCCTCCACCACGGTCGTCGCCTGCTGGGCCTTGAACTTCCCGGCGATGGCCCACCGGGGGGAACGGCTGCGCTCCCCTAACTTCCGCTGAAGAGCAAATTCGTTGACTTTCACGACCACGCCGTCAATATCGTATGGGAGCGCATCGCGCCGGGCCTCCAGGTCACGGAACATCGCCATCACAGCGTCGATGCCCTGACACAGCCGATACTCCCGATTCACCGGCAGCCCCCACTGGGGCAAGGTCTCCAGGAATTCCCATTGGCTGGTGAAGGTCACACCATCTGTAGCGCCGGGACCGTAGCAGTAAATCCGCAGGGGGCGGGCGGCGGTGATCCGGGTGTCCAGTTGGCGGAGGCTGCCGGCGGCGGCGTTACGGGGGTTGGCGAACAGGGGCTCTCCGGCGGCGGCCCGCTGGCGGTTGAGGGCCTCGAACCCATCCCGGTGCATGCAGACTTCACCCCGCACCTCCAAAAGCCGGGGGATCGGCGGCCCCTTCCGCAGGGTCAACGGTATGGCCCGGATGGAGCGCAAGTTAGCGGTAATATCCTCGCCGGT
>JADFNF010000130.1 GCA_022563485.1 Fidelibacterota bacterium
TTTGGGGTGCTGGTGTAATACAGGTGGCTTGCAGCCGCACCGGTCCATCCGTACATTAGTCTGTCATGAAAATCGAACGTATAACTGATATTAAGTCCCTCCCCATACCGGATAGAATCCAGCTGGTGGAGGACATCTGGGACAGTATCGCCGTCGAATCGGGTGAGCTGCCCTTGACCGATGCCCAGAAAAAAGAACTGGACCGGCGGCTGGCGAAATATCATCTGGACCCCCAGGCAGGCTCGGCCTGGGCTGATGTCAGGGATCGGATTACCCGCTAAACCGTGGCCCATCAGCTGGTCATTCGACCGGAGGCGGAAGCCGATATAGCCGAGACCTACCGATGGTACGAAGATCAGAAAGTGGAACTTGGGAAGGATTTTCTGCTCGCACTTGATACCACCTTCCAACTCATCCGACAGACCCCGAAGCTATTCCCTAAATTGTACAAAAATATCCGGCGTGTACTCATTCGCCGGTTTCCCTATGGCATATTCTACCTGGAAGAGAAAGATCGGGTGGTGGTCCTGGCGGTTCTACACGCTCGCCGAGACCCTGAACGATGGCCGTAGACAGCATTATTCCACCCGGATTCAAGCACGCCCACCTGGACCGGGCGATTGAGGCGTTCGTGAAGGTGGGGCGGAAGTTTGGGGTGGTGGGGTAAGGCTGCCGACGGGATACTTGCTCTAAACCCTTTTGAAGGGTAGATTCCTCAATGCCGACGAAAAAGGTTCATGACATCCAGGACATTACATTTACCAACGAGGATTTGATTTTGCAGGTTGATGGAAAGGAGTATGCCCTTCGGCTAACCGGCATTTCAAAAATACTCGCTGGAGCATCGGCCATCGAAAGAGGAAAATACGAGATTTCCCCTTCCGGGTATGGCATCCATTGGCCGCTGATCGATGAAGAATTGTCGATTGATGGTCTATTAGACCTGCATCACACGCCTTCCAAGCCAAAGGAAACCGTATCATCCTGACAGATTGCCCCGCCCGCACCCGGGAGCACCTGGACCGGGCCGTGGCGGCGTTTGTGAAGTTGGAAAGAAGATGGCGGTGGTAAAATGATTACTGAACCAACACTATTCATCCTGGGAGCTGGGGCGAGTGCTCCATATGGATTCCCCACAGCCGAAGGTTTGAGAAACCAGATATTAACAAGACCCGAACACGATCTCCTTGGCGTAGCAGCGGGCCTTGACAAATTTGTAGATGAAAATGTAACGAGTAACTTTATTGAGACGTTTCAGCGTGCTGATTCCTACATTGATCATTTCATTTCACGCTCAAAAAGAAAACAATTCAAGCGGCTGGGTAAAATCAGCATAGCACTTAAAATACTTGCTGCCGAGGAAAAACATCGTGATTCAAGAGACACTAATTATGATGGAGACTGGGTTCGGTACCTTTACCACGAACACATGGTGAAAGGATTTACCACCTCCGAACTACCGCCTGTATCAGAGAATAAGATCAAATTTATCACCTTTAACTACGATAGACTCTTAGAGTATTACTTGTATATAGTATCTGTTTTTGGGTTTGATTCAAGCCATTATACGGAACTTATAGCAGAACTGGAGAAGATCGGAATAATACATGTCTACGGCTCCCTTGGTCCTCTTGCATGGCAAGGCCGCAACCGCGGGTCGGCACCTCCCTACGATCTTAAAAGTACACTATACGGATATCGTAGGGCACCAGTTGATTACCAATACATGGCCAATAATATTGAGGTGATGCATGAGAGCCGAGATAATCAAGAAGAAATGAAGGAAAAGATTCAGAGAATGATCGATTGGGCGAGTAGAATATTTTTCCTTGGATTCAGCTATGATCCCGAAAATATGAAAAATATCGGCTTTCCTTATACTGATCACGATGTACCAGTGGCAAAGATTTATGGTACGACAAAAGGGCTTGGGGAATCTTTTAGGAGTGGGCTAAGAGAGCAGTATTTTCCGACACATATAGAACCTAAATATTCGTCGCAAGAAATTGAATCCCGTGAGGCAAATCTATTCCTTGAGCCAGTTGACTCAAGAATACTGCTCGAAAAATATTTGTAGTTCCCTGTCCTGCCAATGCTTAGGCTAGCTTTTTACAGCTTGAAAGGAGACTCCCGATGAAACTGTACGGAAAGGCATTGGCCGCAACATGTGGCGTGTTATAGGGCTTGGCGCTAGTGCATCTTACCTGGTAGTATGTTTTCCGTGGTTACGATCCAACAGTGCTGTAGGAGATTGGCAACGTGTGCCTGGACTACTCAGTGAGCTGGACCGGTGGAATTGCCGTCTGATCTACGGCCTCATTGATGGAGCCACAGCCGACGCACTAATGGCATGGGTATACAACCATAGATATGGCACGGCCTAGCTGTCAATCTGCAACAAACTAACCCAGTTCAGGCTGGGGAAGCGTTTGTGCAGGTAGAGTGGTGAGGTAGATTTTTCTTACAATTACGTCCGCAATTCCGTACGTTTTTACCATGAAAACCGTCCCCGTCACCCAGGCTCGGAGCAATCTCTACAAGCTGCTGGACGAAACGGCCCAGACCCACGAGCCGGTGCTGGTCACCGGCAAGCGGGCCAACGCCGTGCTGGTGAGCGAGGACGACTGGCGGGCCATACAGGAGACCCTCTACCTCCTGTCCATCCCCGGTATGCGGGAATCGATCCGTGAAGGGTTGGCCACCCCCCTTGAGGACACCTTTGATGCCCCAGGCTGGTGACCTGGCGGCTCGCCTTCACCCGGCAGGCCCGCAAGGACGCTCGAAAAATTGTTGAGCGGGGCCTCAAGCCCCAGGCCGACACCCCCCTTACCCTTCTGCAAAACGATCCCTTTCAGTCCCCGCCCCCCTTTGAAAAGCTCATCGGCGATCTGACCGGGGCCTATTCCCGGCGCATCAACATCCAGCATCGGCTGGTTTATCAAGTTTTGGATGACGAGCAAATCGTCAAGGTCATCCGCATGTGGACGCATTACGAATAGCACCAGCCCCAAGAAGCGGACCCGATCAACCTCCCCAGCATAAGCGCACCGCCAACCCGCCGGTGCTCCTGACCGGCTATTATGACGTTATCATGCTTGACATTATGATGTCATAGCGCTATAATGGCGGTATGAAAACCAACGTGAAACGCACAACCATTTACGTCGATGCTCGGCTCCACAAGGCCCTGCGGCTCAAAGCCGCTGAAACCGATCGCTCCATCTCGTACCTGGTCAATGAGGCGGTCCGCCTGAGCCTGGGCGAAGAACTGGAGGACCTGGCCGCTTTTGAAGAACGCGCCGAGGAACCGAATCTGCCCTTTGAGGATGTCTTAAAAGAGCTCAGGCGTAGTGGCCAAATATGAGCTGCTCATCAAACCCTCGGCCGTCAAAGATATCGACGGAATCGGTGATAAGAAAAACCGCCGGAGGGTTGTGCAGCGCATCTTGGCATTGGCAGAAGACCCCCGGCCAAAAGGTTGCGATAAACTCACCCGCCAGGAACGCTACCGGGTACGGCAAGGCTCCTATCGTATTATTGATGCCGTGGACGATACCCAACAGACCATCCTCGTCGTGAAAGTTGGTCATCGAAAAGAAGTCTACCGGTAAACCCAGGCACCTCTACCACGTCCGGCACGCCGAAGCCCAGCCCAGGGAAGAGGACCCAAAGCGGCCCCTCACCAGCAAAGGTCGAATGGATACCTCATGTTGGTAGGGCCGGGGGGTGCGTCAGGGGAAGATTAGGTCGGCCCTACCCCGCCGCTTCAACGACTGGCTGGGGGGCTTCGGTGGCAGGCGCCGCAGGATGGGGCCCCTGCTCGGCTTGGCGCAGACTGACCAGGAGCCAGGTAATGCCGGTGGCGGCCGCCACCACCACTGAGATCAGCATGGCATACCAGATCCACTCCACAGGCTTGTGCAGGGAGTAGGCGAAGTATAAGGCCAGAGGGGCGCTTAACCCCAGCACCCGCAACGTCGTGAGGATCAGGACCGGGAGCCCCTTCCCCAGCCCCTGCATGACCCGGCCACTGATCATGCCAATGGGCACCAGGGGGAAGGCAAAGGCAATCACGCGCAGGTAGGATACGCCGTAGTCCAATATTTCCGCATTTGGCCTGAACAGCATCATAATCTGGGGCGCGAAGGGATAAATTAAGACAAAAGCGGCCACCCCGATCATAACGGCCCGGACCATGGTATACCGTATAATGTCGCGCAGTTTCCCATACTCTCCGGCCCCGTAGAACATTCCCACCAGGGTGACACACCCGGTTGAAAGAGCAATGATGGGCATGAAGGAGAGCATCTCGATCCGGTTGGCAATCTGGTAGGCTGCCACGGCGTGATGGGAATAGGTGCTGAGGATCTTGTTGAAGGTGGCCCCGCCTACCGACATGATCATGAAGGATACCGACGACGGTAGACCGATCTTCAATATGGACAACATGATAGCCGGGCGGTACCGGAAATGACGCAGCCGGAACTCAACAAAAGTGCTTTTCCGGTGGAATATGATGTAGATGAACACCACAAACACGATTGCCTGACTGATCATGGTGGCCATAGCTGCCCCACGCACCCCCATGTCGAGACCGAAAATGAAGATCGGGTCGAAAATGATATTCAGCACCATCCCCAATCCTAGGATCGCCATGGGGCGCATGGTGTCTCCCTCACCGGTGAGAATGCCCCGGAAAAAGGCCGACAACACCGAGAAGGTCAGTCCCCAGCTGATCACCTGGAAGTAGCTCCAGGCTATGCTATTGATCTCCCCCGTGGCGCCTAGCGCGAACAGAATCTGCGGACCCCAGGTCAGACCCGCGGCGGTGAGCACCAGCCCCACCAACAGGCCCAGGACCACGGCGTGCTCGGCAGTGTTGTCGGCCCGGACCTTGTCCTTGCTGCCGATGGCCAGGGCCACCACCGCGGTCACGCCCGCTGACAGCCCCATGGTGATCCCATAGGCGAAAAAGACCAGGGGCATGTTGAAGGCCAGGGCGGCCACGGCGTCGGGTCCGACCCAACTCACGAAGATCATATCCACTACGGAGTACAGCGTGTGGATGGCCATGCCGCCCAGTATGGGCAGGCTCAGTTTCCACAGAGCCCGCCGCGGATCGACTAGGAAACCGGCCAAACGGGAGTTATCTTTTCTCGTGGCTTCACGCATAATAAAGGCCAAAGTTACTCTCTTTAGCCAGCGCGAGGTCAACATTTCCAGTCCCATCCCCATCCGGGTCGACGGGTTTGATCTGGCCTCTTCCCAATCATAGCCTACGGTTTCAAGTTGTTAGATGAGACGTGCCGGGATTAACTTTCGCGCTGTTGTCCAGTCATGACGCATAAAATTCCATTTATCACGATTCAAGAAATCTACACCACTTAAGAACCTGCCATTCATGTTTAAACGACCCGCACCACGTTTTGCTATCGTCGCTATTATTTTTCTCTGGGTGATCTGGGCACTGCTGCCCACTCTGGAGTATCGGGGGCTTTCCGACCAGGAAAAGGAACAGCGCAGGACCGAGGGCACCCTTGCCGCCCTCGAACGAAAAATCATCAACCTAGGGTTAGACCTCCAGGGCGGTATCCACTTGGTTCTGGAGGTGGATATCCCCACCCTGGTGCGTAACCTGGCTGAAAATAAAGACCCTCGGCTTGAGGAGGTCCTGTCCCAGACCGCCGCCGAGGTCCTGACCACCGATGCCGATTTCTTCGATGCCCTCGACAGGAATGTGCAGGCCTACAACCTGCGCCTCATTCGCTACTTCTCCACCTACGGCAGCAAAACACCCGACATCATTGCCGCCCTGCGCCTGGAGGCCGATGACGCCGTAAACCGGGCACTGGAAATCATCCGCAACCGGGTGGACGAATTTGGCGTATCCGAACCCACAATCCAGAAATCGGGTCGTCGGCGGATCATCGTGGAACTTGCCGGCATAAAGAATCCCGAACGAGCCCGGGATCTCATCCAGAATACGGCCTTACTGGAGTTCAACCTGGTCCAGGATGTGGCCGTAACCCAGGATGTCATCATTAAGATTGATGAACTCCTGAGAGCCGCCGGCGACCCTTCCGATGTTACCTTGATCGATGCCTCCCCAGACTCT
>JADFNF010000008.1 GCA_022563485.1 Fidelibacterota bacterium
ACCTTTGTCGTGGATGTGGACACCAACTCAACCTCGTTTGGTGAGACGCTGTGGAATCTCACTAACTTAACCACTGGCGAGGTGGTCCTGGAGAACCAGCTCCAGGCCAAGGATGTTGATGTGGACGTGGCGCAGCTGGTGGTGTCCGGGGTACAGGTTCAAGTCCAGGGGCCGCCGCCCGACTTCAAAGACTTCCAGGTGGTGGCCAATGCCGCCGGACCCATTGATCCACCGGAAGGGGCCGCCGCAGACTTTCAAGGCTTCCCCTCTGAAAGACCCACCGATAGGCAGCAGGTCGGTGCCGGTCATTGGATGTTCCATACGGGTGACAACGGTACCCGGGGCAGCTATGGCGCTTTCCTGGCGAGGAGTTTGAGAAATGACAATTTTGATCGCGCCGTGCCGTTTGATTGGGAAATGCGATTTACGGCCGCAGGCGGTTTCGCGGTGAGGGCCTTTGAGGATGGTGTCGTTGTGCCAGTTCCTTTCGAACTGTGGAATGTCGGTGTAGCCACACCGGATGATGCCAGTGATGACTATCGCTTGGTTCCATGGCTACTGACCGTAGAAGGTGGTGGCGGTATCTCACTCAATCCCGATGGTTATACTGTCGAACCTACCGATCATTCGGCCTCCGGCGGGGACGACGACCCCTTCACGCCCTGGATCTATTGGATACGACCGGCGGACTTCTCGCCCGGCACGGCCGGGTACGATGCGTTTGTGGCCTCGTTAGACTTTACGGTCACACCCCCGATGGAGGGCACCTACGCTTATGATGGCGCTGAGATTTTTGCTCGCACAGTTCTTTTAAACTGGAACGGCGGGTCGGTGAGTGATCCTGCGACGTTTCAAGCTACCGTCGATCAGCTGGTACCGGAAGAAGGTACGATCTTCAGGCTCATCACAACCAAGCCCAATGGCGTCAGTGATGTCTTCACATTCGATTCACCGTTACCGGCACAGACGGACATTGCAGCCGACATCGATAAAATCAACGTCTTCCCCAACCCCTACTACGGTTTCCATTTACTGGAGCAGAGCCGGGAGCAGAAGTGGGTGAAGTTCAACCACATGCCGGAAAAGGCCACCATCAGGATATTCAACCTGGGCGGCACGATGGTGCGGGTGCTGGAAAAGAACGATCCCAGCCAATACCTGGAGTGGAACCTGAAGAACCAGGCCGGCTTCCCGGTGGCCAGTGGTATCTACATTGCCTACATTGAAACGAACTTTGGTAACAAGATACTCAAGCTGGCCATCGTGCAGGAAGAACAGATTCTACAAAGGTACTAAGATTTATAATTCAATCAGCCAAGCGAGGAGACAATCATGGCTAAACTGAGGCTCAGAAATTTGGTGTCCGTCATATCGGTGACGATAGCGATGACGGCCTTTGTTACCGCCCAGGGACCCCGAAACGGGACGACAGGGGGCTCATACCTGCTCGTTCCTCAGGGTGGGCAATACCTTTCCGGTGGTGGCGCCACGGCTAATGCAACAGGCGTGGATGCCCTTTATTGGAACCCGGCCGGTCTGGCCCGGTCAGACGCCAATGTCAGCGCCATTTTTTCCCGGCGTTCCTACATTGCCGATATCAGCATCAATTATATGGGCATCGGGTTAAAGATGGGCGGGCTCGGGTCAATTGGGTTGACCATCCGCACCTTCGATATCGGCGTCATCGATAAAACCGACGTATTTAACCCGGATGGAACCGGCGAGCAGTTCTCACCGACGATCTTTGTGCTCGGCGCCTCGTACGCCCGCTCCATGTCCGACCGGACCAGTATCGGACTGAGCATTAATGTTCTAAACGAAAGTTTTGCGGGTGTGGAAGCATCTGGACTAACCTTGGACGCGGGTATTCAGTATGCCTCGTTTCTGAATATTCCGGGACTGTCCATCGGGGTCACCTTAAAGAACTTCGGAACCCCGATGCGGTACGATGGCTCCGCCCTATTTTATCAGGCGAACGCCTTGGGCAGTGAACGGCAAACCGAGTGGTACAAGGTCAGCGCGGCTCAATTTGATATGCCGTTCAACATGGATATCGGCGCCAACTACCGGCTGGACCTCGGTGCCAACTCCGTTGACCTGGGCTTCACTTTTGAGAATAATAACGCCGCCCAGAACGAGTACCGCCTGTTGGTCCAATACAATCTGGGTAGCCTGGCATCCGTACGGTTCGCTAACCTGACATCGGTGGACATCGAAGATGATACTGCAACGACAATTGACGAGGGGGCGCTCGAGAACATCTTCGCTTCCTACTCCTTTGGCGCAACCCTTAATCTGAAGCAGCTGACGGGAATTGGGCTCAGCATCGACTATGGCTTCATTGTCACCGAGTTCTTCAACGATAACCAGATCTTTGCATTGCGACTAGATCTGTAAAAACCATTAGCAACCAAGTTAGGCAACCTGACAAATGCCCTTCCGTTGTGGAAGGGCATTTGTTTTTCTCGCCTCGACTACCTAAAACAGCAGGTTGAAGAGTGAGCTTGTTTGACTCCTGAAGGACTTTGCCGCCTGTGATGCGTCCTTTGTTGGGTCCCGAAGGGGCATGAGTGGCGCCGCGCGAGATCCGCTTCAAATAATCTGTATTACCCAACCCACGGAAAATGATACACAAAAAGGGTTACGGCTTGGTCCTTCTGGGCCAATGTCACGTCTTGCACAGTCATATCCGTGACCACTATTTCTATAATATTCTGTAATCAGTATCGAGCAACCGTTCGAATGTGTTCGAGGAATGTGTTCAATTCCTGATACCCGTGTTCTACCTGGCGGGCGGATATGGGCGGATGCAATTCCGCTAGGCTGACCAGGTAAGGTTGAAATATTTGGCAATTTGACCCTCTCGATACCGTCAGGGGTTGCCACGACTTGGTGGCCCCTTCGCCCAAATTATCCTGAGGGGTGTGAGCTGGGAGCGAGTATTGCACCGCCAGATTAAACATGGTCACGGCGTCATCGGGCAATTCTTGTTTCCAGGCGATGTAGCCGCCGAGATATTGAGCCTTCACGCTCCGGTCATTGGCGCCCAGTACCGTCTCAAAGTAATCCCGAGCCTCCACCAGACTGTCCTTTATCAGCGCGAGTTGACCGAGGCGCAGCAACGAGCCGGTCTGTTCACTGTTGATTTCCAGCGCCCGTTGGTATTCGCGCTCGGCGTCGTCGATGTTGAAATAAGCCTCACTTTCAAAACAGAGGTAAAGATCACCCAGTCGCATGTGCCCCCGGGTACTGGCGGGATTGATCTGAACCAGTCGCTTCCAGGCGTTTTCCGCCTCCCCATGGCGATCGAGTTCCCAATACAGATTGCCCAGGTAATAGAGCGCATCTTCGTGCTCATCGTTGAGCATCAGGGCCTGGGAATAACCCGCGATGGCTTCCTCTAGTTCACCGGCAATACGGTGCTCAGTCGCTTGACGGTAAAGCTGCCAAAACTGCTGAATCCCCTCCCGTTCAGTGACGGTGAACCTACCGGTTGCGTCATCTGTTTCCTCCTCAACGCCTTGGTATTTTAGCACGGCAATCGCCGCGAACAGCAGCAGAAGCACCGATAATAATATGAAGAATATTTTTTTCATCGAGGCTTAAATGCGGCGACTCACTGTAGCAAGGTCTCCCCTTCAAGCACGTGCACCCTTTGATTGGCAACCAGGTGGTAGAAGACCTGCCGGTTTCCGCTGGGCCATATGATTTCAAGGGTATCCGCCTCCGAATGAACGCCCAGGCCAAAATGTTCGATTAAACTGCTCTGCGAGCAGTAGGAACTCTGAGCCCCCACTTGCCGGACATGGACGGCAGCGCCCACCACCAGACGCAATTTTGCGCCGATAGCTGAGCGGTTACTTACTACCCCTTCAAGGGCCACCTGCAACCAGCGGTGGGCGTTACCGCCATCGTTGCGCATGAGAACGCCCGGCCCCCCATTGTTCACGACGAAAATATCCAGGTCGCCATCATTATCGTAATCGGCGAAAGCTGCCCCCCGGCTCCCATACTTATGCTTGAACACGTCGCCACTCACGGCGGAGACCTCATAGAACCCGTGATCGGCCCCACGATTCCAGAACAGCTGGTTGGACATGGGGATCAGCCGCCAGGGCTGATCCTTCTGCTGAAAGGTGCTGCCGTTCGCCACGAACAGGTCCAATCGACCGTCATTGTCGTAGTCCAGGAATGCGGTCCCCCAGCCGATATAGTCCAGGGCAATCTGACCCAGGCCGTACCGGTCGGCTTCATCCATGAACCGGATCCCTTTCGTGGACGGCGGGTCCAGTGCTGCGAATTGGGTCATCAGATTGCCATACAGGGCATTTTCCTGGGCAATCCAGTGGGTGATGAACAAGTCCATATCCTCATCCCCGTCCCAATCTCCCACGGCAATGCCCATGGCCCCCCGGTAGTCCGCTACCCAGGAGGCGTGACTGATTTCATCAAACGTGCCGTCACCCAGATTTCGGTAGAAAACATTGTCGGAAACATCGTTGGCCACATACAGGTCGGGCCAGCCATCATCATCGAAATCGCACCAAGTGCTGGACAGACTGCGGCCCTCCCGGTTTTCCACGCCAGCCCGGGTCGCCAGTTCGGTAAAGGTACCGTCCCCATTGTTGCGGTAAAGCAGGTTGCCACTCGGCTCAAAGGACGAGGGATTGAGGTTCGTGGGAATCTCAACCGCATACTGCTTCGACAGGGCATCGGGGTCCAGATAGGCGTAGTGGACATAGCCACTCACATACAGGTCAAGGAAGCCGTCCCGATTGTAATCGCCCCACGACACGCCCGTCCAGAAGCCTTGACGGCCGCCCAGACCCGACGGAACGCTCCAATCGGTGAACGTGCCGTCGCCATTGTTGTGGTAGAACAGGTTTTCACCGTATGTCGATACGAACAGGTCGGGCCAGCCATCATTGTCGGCATCGCCCCAGGCGGCCCCGATGGCCCAACCCCGAAAGTCAACCCCCGCCAAGGCGCTGACCTCGTCGAAAGTGCCATCTCCGTTATTATGATAGAGCACGCAGTGGGCCGGTGAGGCCTCGATTTCAGCCGGCGTCATGGTCAAGGGCCCGATCTGATTGGCCACAAACAGGTCCATCCAGCCATCCTGATCGTAATCGCCCCAGGCTGCCCCCGAGCCCATATCTTCCGGAAGTTGGGTCGTTCGTCGGCCGTAGAAGTGTTGAAAAGCAATGCCCGCATCCTCGGTACCATCCACAAAGGTCACTCGGGGATAATCCGGAGGGAGTGAGCGTGCGAGGGCGTCGGTCAGCCCTGCAATATCTTCGCCGGGCCGATAGACAGGGACCGGTTTGACCGCGATTCCAATGACTACGGCCATCACCGCTACGAATAGCGATCCAATGGTTGCCGTAATCAGGAGCAGGCGCTTGCGTCGCGTCAGCTGGGCGAACACGGACCTGGCGAGCTCACAGGCGGGTCACTTTGATCGTCTTCCGGTCTTCGGAGATAGCGGTAACCGGGGCGGTGATCCCCGAATCATCACCCAAAACAAAATTCAGAAAATATTGATCGACCTTCCTGTACAGCAATCTTGCCGTAACATGCAGCTCCGTTACCTCGCTATCAGGCACCTTGAGTGTAAACTCCTCATCGGTAGCTAGTCCCCCATCCACAATTGGCCAAGTCGATGGGCACGAGAAAGCGTACTCGACCCGGTCGGAGGAACCGGGGTAAAGGGTGCGGCGGTAGCGCACCCCCACCATCTCCCATAGGTTGTGCCGGTCAATCAGGTTGCCATATTGATCCACGGCCTCTGCCTTGAAAATGAATGACCCCGGTTGAATGAAATGTCCCTCATCCACCTTTCCGGAGGCGAAGATCTCATTACCGTCTTGGTCGGTGACGATCAACTCCACCCAGGCCTGAATGATGTCCAAAGGTCCTGTGGGGAAATCGTGTCCCACCTTGTTGTTTAACATGGAGGCTTGGATTATCACTTCCTCACCAGGTTCAACTTCGTCCGGTACCAGCAGCTCCAGCGGTACAGCCGCACCCGCCGTCCATTTGTCGGCAATCTCGGGAATCTCAATTTCTCCCCGCAACCATTGCTCGATCAGCGCCACATGCTCCGCGCCGCCGGGAGCATTCAGCAGGGCCGGGATAAACTGGTTCGCACCGAGGAACCGGTGACTGCGGTGTTTCTGGTCATCACTCGTCCGGTTGTAATCCAGATCATCACCCCTTGCGGGATCCGTCGAATCGACCAGCGGCATGTGGCATTCACGGCATTCGATGGTTGCCGTGGGATCGCCGGGTTGATTCCACCGGCTTTTACGCCAGTTATCGAATTGGTTTTGCAGTTGCACCCATCCGACGTTGTTGATCTCTGCATCAATGAACTGTTTGTGGCAGGCCGAGCAAAACTCGGGACTCTTAAAGAGGCGATGCTGAAGGCTCTCCACATGATACCGGGGATAGGCCCGGATCAGAACATCCCGAAAGAACCGCGCCCGATCCCCCTCGCTCAGTTCAAACATGTAGCGCCTGGGTTGAGTCATGACATAGCTGGCATTGCCTTTAATGTCGGTTTCCTTGATGGCATGACAGGCGATACAGGAAACACCTTCCTGATAGCCAATGAGGTTGGTTAACTCCTCCGAAAATATGTTTTTCGCACCTGCAAACAAAGAGATCGGATCGTGGCAGCCGCCGCAATAGCGGGTCGATTCCGGCCCGTTCTGTTCAGCCATCACCGTTTGCACGGCTCGAAAAGCAGGATCCTTGGCTGAGTAGTTATGGGCGCTGACCGACCATTCCTTGACGATCTGTTCATGGCACTGGGAGGTCCCGCAACCCTCGGAGTTGCCCAGTGAGCGGGCATCATAGGCGCCGCCTGATTCGGTGGTGGCCAGACTGGGCGCAAAGGGCCGGTCTGGACCATAGAGGTAACTATAGTCATCAGGAAATTCGTTGACGTATTTCACCGGTTCATAGGCAAACGACAGCAAGGCGACGACTGCAAAGAATCCGCCGAGGAGCACGACTGTCCTGAGGCCATACTCCTTTTGGGCTCTGAGGATCGGCTGGAGCGCCTCCTGGTGGCGGGCCTTAAAATCACGATAAAGGAGCACACCGATATGGGGCACCACCGCTGCTACCAACGTAAAGGTTGCAATGATGTGGGCCAGATCCCAGCCGTAGCTAATCCTGGTTCCCCAAATCACCTGATAGGTCAACACCAGGCCGGAGACGATGGCCACCGTGGTAGCGGCCAGGGTAAAATAGCCGGTGAGCTTGATGTGCGTCATCGACCATGTACGGTATATAAGCCAGTGGCGAATTTGATACCAACCAAACGGTATCAAGAATATGAGCCCGATGCCGGTGTGCAGTAAAACCATCACCTGGTTGGGAATACTGAACGGCAACAGGTAGATGGAGAGGCCCGTTAATGTTTCAAACAGTAAAAGCCCCGAGGTAAAAAAGAGCAGCATGTGCCGCCACTCTCGCACTTTCGATTTCTGATTCAGTTGGCCTTGCATCAGTATTGTCTCCTATATATATATTATCCATCATTGCAATCCAGCCAACGGGATTGATTTAATTAGAAGGAAAGAAGATGCTGCGCCGAATGTACGATGTTTTGCAATAAGAACAAAGCATACGGTTGGGAAGATACGCGATTCGTGCTAGTCAGGCGGATACCCTGGCGGCGCAAGTTGAGGGCCGCGTGGCCTAGTCAGCCCAGCTGAGGAGGTGGCCGGGGCACATGGCGTGGTCTAAGGGTCTGTCGCGAGAGGAAATTCTATTGACGGCGGCCCGATATTTTCGCCAGATAAGCTTTGGCAATGGGATGATTCGGTTCATACCTGAGGGCCATCTGCCAGGCCTGCCGGGCGGCCTCGGGCTCATTCAGCATCGCATAAACGCTCCCGAGATTCAACCAGGCACCCACGAATGCGGGTTGGATCTGTAGAATTGTGCGAAAGTAACTGATCGCCAGGGTCGTATCCCCGCGGATCAAACAGAGGCTGGCGGTGTTATTCAGTATCTCCACATTGCTTGGGTCCAGATGGAGGGCGACCTGATAGGCGTGCATGGCATCATTATAACGACCGACGAGACGCAGAGCAAAGCCAAGGATAGCTTGCGATAAGGGGTCGTCAGGGAGGGCCCGCACCGTGTTTTCCAAGTGATCGATCTTGGCCTGCTGGGCTCGAACAACTTCAGCCTGGTCCAGGTACTTTTGGGCTTCATCCCTATGGCCGAGGTGCACCAGGGCTTGACCGAGATTGTATAGGGCTCCGGGATGCCACGGCCGGGCCTCCACGACTGCCTGGAGGTAGTCCCGGGCCGCTTCACTCTGACCCATGCGCACCATATAGGACCCGACAAGGTATTGATAGTTCAAATTCCCTGCATCAAGACTCAGCGCTTTTTGGGCATTTCGAAGCGCCTCTTCGCCGTGGCCTTCGTCTTCATGAAGCAACGCCAGGTTAAAATAGGCCGGGGCATACAGACTGTCCAGCGCTATGGCCTGCATAAATGCATATCGGGCACTATCGACAAGACCCAATTCCACATAGGCGCGCCCCATGCCGCGCAGAGGAATAGGGGCAGGATGGGCCGCTATCTCCGTCTGGTAATATACTATGGCCCGGTGATAGGCCTGCTGGCGATAGGTATTGTTCCCCAGGTTGTTCCACACCCCGCGATAGTCCGGCGCTTGCTCGAGAACTTTGTGGTAGTCGGCGTCCGCCTCATCAAAACGCCCTACCTCCGAGAGAACTCGCGCATGAAAAAAATAAGCGTTCGCCTTGTCCGACCCATCCGGTGCCTGTTTTAGCGCACTATCGGCAATGGCCAGGGCGGTGCGAAAATCATGCTGGTGTAAAGCTTCGGTGCCCTGCAAGAGGAGCCAGCCGGTCAACTGACTGGTTGCTGGCTCCTGATTTGGCTTGCAGGCCGCGCCTGCCAATAGTACGGATAATGCGAGTCGCAGGACAGGCCGCCGACGAGGCACCCTTGATCGTAAGTAGTGATCATTCCACTTCATAGATCATGATCCCACATTCAAGATCAACACTCGGCCAAGGACCACTTGCGCCATACCATTCCTTGGAGGGCGCGGTCTAGGGAGCAGCTAATGCTACCAGACCCGGCAGGGGTTGGCGCTCCAGGGTATCCGCTCCTTCCACAATCCGCACTTCCTGATCAGCTCCCACATCGGCGAAGCGAGCCACGCGACCATTTCGCCAGTAAATAATCAACGAATCGATGATAGTGCTCGCCCCCAGACCAAACGTCACGGTCTTTTCCATTTGCGAGAGGAAACTCGATCCGGTTCGGATGCGTCGTTCCATCCGCCTATCGCCCACGACGGCGACGATCCGTATACCAATCGCATTGCGATTGCTCTGCCGTCCTTCGAGCTGCACGCGGAGGAAATGACCGTTTTGCTGGTCGTTACGCCACAGGTATGCGGGCCCATTATTTGTAGTGATCAGTATGTCCTGGTCCCCATCACGATCAATGTCTGCATAGGCGGCGCCCCGGCCAACGATGGGTCGCGACAAGACCCCGCCGGCAGCTTTGGCCACATCCTCAAAGATGCCATCTCCCCGGTTGATGAATAGGTGTGGCGGCTCCTTATATGTGATGCCATCCTCCGTATGATCAATTTCCACCTGGACGTGTCCGTTGGCCGTAAATAAGTCAAGGTCGCCATCCAGATCAGGGTCAAAAAGGAATAAACCGAAAGTGAGGGTCAACAGGCTCGGACGTCCGATCTTGGAAACTGCCGCCCGATCAATAAACAGCCCATTTCCCACGTGGCGGAAAACACCGATCATCTCCCGGGAGAAATTACCTACAAAGACGGTTTCCTCCCCCGTGTGGTCAACGATACCCACATCAATGCCCATGCCGGCTCGAGCCCCGCCATTCTCATCGTAGGCTATCCCGCTGATGGCCCCCTTTTCCGTGAAGGTACCGTCGCCGTTGTTTTCATACAGCAGATTACGCTGGGTGTCGCAGGCCACCACGAGGTCTGGCCAGCCGTCCTTGTTAAAGTCCAGTTCAGCCGCGCCGAGCGTTTTCCCCGGCGCAGGGAGGAACCCCGCTGCCTCCGTCTGGTCAATAAAGGTACCATCCCCATTGTTCCGGTAGAAACGGCTGGGGATTCCGCTATACAGCTCCGGGGTGCAGTAGCTCTTCGTCACCCCATCAAGGGTGCACCAAAGATCATCCTCTATGGACCAGTCCACATAGTTACCTACATAAAGGTCGAGCCAACCGTCCTGATCGGCGTCGAAAAAGATGGCGTTCGTGCTCCAGGCCGGCTCACCTATGGCGCCCGAGGCTTGGCCCACATCAGTAAACCGGCCCCCATCGTTGCGGAAAAGCATATTGTCATGGAGGGTCGTGAAGTAAAAGTCCTCATCACCGTCGTTGTCGTAGTCGGCCACCGAAATCCCGAGGCCATAGGCGAATATGCCGCCCAGTCCGGCCTCATCGGTCCTGAGGGAAAAGGTACCGTCCCCATTGTTTCGATAGAGCCACAGTGCCGGGACCAGCTCATCTTCACGTTCAGACCAGGTCCCCCCCCCGACGAGCAAAATATCAATCCAGCCGTCGCCATCGTAATCGATAAAGCCGCCGCCCGACCCCATTGACTCGGGGAACCATTTCTCCCCAGTGGCGCCGTTCTCATACCAGAATTCGCCCAACCCGGCTTCAGCAGTTATATCGGTGAAGGCCGGCAGGATCCTATCCGTACCCTTACTCTGGCCCTCCTGCTCCGCAACCGGTTCCGGCCCGGCACAGCTCAAAGCGCCGCCGACCAACAGTATGAAGCCAAAGCAGGATGCCAACCATTTCAATCGAAAAACTTTCATTTTACCTGAGGGTATAAACACAAGGCCCTTCACGGTGTATGGGGGAGGTTTGCCAGATAAGCTTTCACCGTCGAATCATCCGGCTCGTACTGGAGCGCATTCTCCCAGACCCGCCGTGCTGCTGCTACTTTGCCCGCGCTGGCATATACCGATCCAAGATTCAGCCATACGTCAACAATGGTTGGGTCCTGGCGCAAAATCAGGCGGTACCCTGCAATGGCCCACGCCGTGTCTCCGCGCATCAGGTACAAATTAGCGAGGTTGTTCTGCACCGCTAGATATTGAGGGCCCAGATAGAACGCGGTTTGATGGGCCTCGATGGCTTCGTCAATGCGACCGGCCCGACGTAGCGCATCCCCCAGATTTACCCAGTGCATGAGCTGGTCCGGATTCTGCTCGGTCAAGGATTGCCAATGCTGTATATCCTCTACTGCCCCCTGCAGGCTCTCTGCTTTAGCAAGGTATCGCAGGGCTTCTTCCTGGCGCCCAAGGCGCACCAAAGCTTGCCCCAGGTTGTAATGCGCCCAATAATGCCAGGAGCGTTGCTCTACGACCGTTTCCAGGTGCTCCACCGCTTCCCCCACCGCTCCCATTAGCAACAACAGGGAACCAATAAAGTAACGGTAGTTCAAATTGTCCGGGGCCAGACTTAATCCCTGACGCGAATACTCCAAGGCCTTCTCAAGCTCCCCCTCCTCTTTGTACAGTTCACTAAGCCTGAAATAAGCCGTCGCATAGGAACTGTCTGCCGCTATGGCCTGTTGATAGGCCTGTTGAGCGCTGTCCGCGACCCCCAGTTCTGCATAAGCACGCCCCATCTGAAGCAGGACGGCGGGTGATGAGTAGGCCTCTTGTTCCTTTCGATACAAGCGCAAGGCTTTGCGTCGATCGCCCTGGCGGAACGCAGTGCTTCCTAAGTTAAGCCAGACTCCTTGATAATTCGGATCCAGGACAAGCACTGCTTCGTAGGCGGCTTGTGCTTCATCAAGGCGGCTTAGCGCCGTAAAAACAAGTCCCCGCAAGAAAGGTATATCTGCTAGTTCGGGTGCATACTTTTGTGAACTGTCGGCCAACATCAGGGCAACGCCGAAGGCGCCCCGATAGAAGGCGTCCTGCGCTTCAATCAGGAAGCTGGCCGCCTTTGGATCCGCCGCCTGCCTCTGCAAGGCCGTTTGAGAAAGTTGCTCCTCATCTGAACCGGACCTGCAGCCTGCACCGATAACCAGCGCGAACAGTAGGGGGTAAAACAGGTAGACTGGAATCCTTTTGCCTTCATCCATCAAATGATTCGCTCTCGGATATAATTTTACCACCAATCGATCAGCAACCCGCAACAAACTTACGACGCTCAGGGTCGCTTCCAACAGGACTAACTCTTTTTACGGGGCAGATGATCGGATGGCTGATGACGAAGATGGCCGGCTCGCAGTCACCATTAGCTCTATTCAACACCCCAAGGTCAACTATCGGTCTCGGTGCATGCCATGGTTCCCGACACCGCTGGGATGTCAAGGTAGAGCGAAAACCACGAAGGCATCGCCCGACCCTTTGTCCAGCTTTTCGCGGGCCCGTTGGCCAGCGCCGCCACCTGCGGCAATGACGACGTACTGCTTACCGTCAATTTCATATGTGCTGGGAGTCGCCATGCCGCCGGCTTCAAGTTTGGTCTCCCAGAGCACTTCCCCAGTCACCTTGTCGAAGGCGCGCAACTTTTCATCCTTCGTCGCGGCGATGAATACCAAACCACCAGCCGTAACCATGGACCCACCAAAACTTTCCGTCCCGGTGATGGGTAGACCGCGTTCAATGAGCTCCGGGACCTCACCGAGGGGAACCTGCCAGGCAATTTCCCCGGCATTCAAATTGATGGCGTTGAGGGTCCCCCACGGCGGTTTAATGGCCGGATAGCCTTCCTGATCGACAAAACGATGGTAGCCGGTAAAAAGATAGGGATAGGGATATTCTATGTCCCCGGCGTCCTCGTCCCCGCTCACCGCCTGTCGCTCCCCCGATAAAAAAGCAATGACTGCATCCTTCTGCCCTTTCGACAGACCGGGGAAGGCCGGCATCCGGCCCTGACCCTGTTCAATCAACGCCAACATCTTTGCTTTAGGAATATTTTTCTCGATGATCTCTACGGAAGAAAAAGACGTCAGATCATCCTCCCTATTGAGGCCGTGGCAGCTGGAACAGTAGGTCTGATAAACCCTTTCTCCGGTGGAATAGAAGTACTTGCCCTGCTGGCCACCAAGTTTCAGCATGGTTGCCATCCAGGGGATCTCATTGTTATTGACATACAACAACCCCGTGGTCGGGTCGAAAGAGGCTCCGCCCCAGTTGGCCCCTCCGTGGTATCCTGGAAAAACGATGGTGCCTTCCTCGCTGGGAGGCATATAAATCTGTCCCGCTCTAGCTTTCTTGAAACGTTCCAGCACATAGGCATGTGCTTCGGGTGAAATATTTGTGACGTCCTCCTCAGTAAACGCTTGCCGAGAAAACGGTGGTGGCTTCAGGGGATAGGGTTGGGTCGGCCAAGCTGCTTCCCCTGCCAGGTCCGATGACGGTACCGGCCGCTCCTCCACCGGGAAAAGCGGCTCCCCCGTGTCGCGGTTCAATAAAAAGACCCGGCCCGTCTTGGTCACCTGGGCTACGGCGTCGATGGGTCGCCCATCGTGGGTTACCGTCACCAGATTGGGAGGAGCGGGAAGATCATAGTCCCAAAGGTCGTGATGCACCGTCTGGAAGTGCCAGACCCGTTCCCCGGTGGCCGCCTGAAGGGCCAAGACGGAATTGGCAAACAGGTTCTGCCCGATACGATCGCCACCATAGAAGTCGAAGGTGGCCGAACCGACCGAGACAAAGACCATGCCCCGCTTCTCATCCAGGGTCATACCTCCCCAATTGTTGGCTCCTCCTGCCCGCTGCCAAGCATCCCCTTCCCAGGTATCATGGCCAAACTCGCCGGGATGGGGAATCGTATGAAAGATCCACGCCCGCTCGCCGCTACGCACGTCATAGGCCCGAATGTGACCGGGCGCAGTCGGTCCCGGACCCTCACCGACCGAGGAGCCGATGATGAGCAGATTCCCGTGGATGACGCCCGGTGTGGTCGCGCTGATCGACAGACCGGCTACATCCCGGTCCAGTCCCGTCAGTAGATCGACGATCCCGTTATCGCCGAAATCAACCTTGGGTCGACCGGTCTCAGCGTCCAGCGCATAGAGATTGGAACCGGCGGTGAAGAGGATTCGCTTGTCATCGCCTGCCTCCCAGTAGGTGACCCCCCGGTTGACCCCCCGGGCCCTTCCGCCGTCAAATGGGTCGAAGGTCCAGATCATATCCCCCGTAGCGGCCTGCAGCGCAATGACCTTTAAGGCTGGCGAGGTGACGTACATGACCCCGTCGATGATAATCGGGTTGCACTCGATGGTGGAGGGAGGATCATCGCGTTTATCCCCTGTGTGATAGACCCAGGCCACCTCGAGCTGCTGCACATTCGAGCGATTGATTTGGTCCAGCTCCGAGAAGCGCGTGCCGCCCAGATCGCCCCCATAGACCCGCCAGGTCCGATAAGGGTTAGCCGCCTTCGGTGTACAACCGAAAAAAACCACGACCAGGGAAAGGATGAGGGCCGAGGTTCTCAACAAGACAGCGACTTTCTTTCCGGTATGTAAGCGTATCGACATGCTTCATCTCCTGGGTTGCGGTTCGGGAAATTGAGCTCCGACCCGGCCTGTGGGTTCAGTCACGGGCCGTTGGTGCCACTGTTTAATCAATCTATCGCCAGTGGCTGCTTTTTAGGGGTTCACGATCGGTTGCTGCGCTCGAATGCCAGAGTCTTCGACAATTCGTATTTCCTGATTAGCGGCCACCTGCACGAAACGTTCAATTTTGCCACTGGGCCAGCTGATCAGCAGCGAATCGACTACGGTAGCTGCCCCCAGACCAAAGGTAGCAACCTTCTCCATCTGCGACAGGTAGCTGGAGGCGGTCCGGATACGCCGCTCCATCCGCTGATTGCCTATTACGGCAATAATATTCGATCCAATTCCGTCGCGATTGCTCTGGACGCCCTCGAGGCGCACACGCAGGTAATGGCCATCTTCCAGATCGTTCCGCCATAAGTGCACCGGCCCGCCGTTTTCAGTGATCAAGACATCCAGGTCACCATCGTGGTCGAAGTCGGCGTAGGCGGCTCCACGGGCCACCATGGGCATTTGGAAAACACTTCCAGCGTACTGGCCCGCCTCCTCGAAGGTCCCGTCACCTGCGTTGAGGAACAGCTGAGCCGGTTGCCGATAGGTGATGCCATCGAGAGTTTTCGTTCTAACGGGATACACATGTCCATTGGCGGCGAACAGATCGAGGTCCCCATCGAAGTCCACATCAAAGAGAAATACCCCGAAGGTGAGTTTGAGCAGGCTGGCACGTCCGATCCTGGAGACGGCCGCCCGATCCTGGAACCAGCCATTCTGATTATACCGGTATACCCCGATCATCTCCTGCGAAAAGTTGCCGATAAAAATAGAGGGTTGACCACTGCTATCGACCATGCCCACATCGATGCCCATACCGGCCCGTGCCTCACCCCGTTCCCCGTAAGCCATACCGGTGAGCATACCCTTCTCAGTGAAAGTGCCATCGCCGTTATTCTCGTAAAGTTGGTCAGGTTCCCCATCATTGGCCACTACAAAATCTGGCCAGCCGTCCCGGTTGAAATCCATCTCGGCAATCCCGAGGGACTTGCCGCGCTCGTCGCCCAGGCCCGCGACTGCGGTCTGCTCTGTGAAGGTGCCGTCGCCATTGTTTCGGTAGAAGCTGCTTGCTAGCCCCCGAAACCTCTCCGGTGGGCAGTACGCTTTGGTCTTCCCATCCACCGAGCACCACAGGTCAGTTTCTGGAGACCAAACGGCATAATTGGCGACGAACAGATCAAGCCAGCCGTCGCGGTCGGCATCAAAGAACATGGCTGAAGCGCTCCAAATGGCCTCACCGGATACCCCGGCTTCCCTGCCAAGGGATGTGAAAACGCCCCCATCGTTGCGGAAAAGCATGTTTTCACCGATGGTAGTAAAGTAGAAATCCTGATCACCGTCGTTGTCGTAATCGGCCACCGAAATGCCGATTCCATAAGCCACGATGCCGGCCAGACCCGTTTCCTCGCTTTTGAGGGAGAACGTCCCGTCCCCATTGTTCCGGTACAACCATAACCCAGGGACATCGCTCCTGCCCGAATATTTAGACCATACCCCCCCGCCAACCAGAAGGATATCTATCCAGCCATCGCCGTCATAGTCAATAAACCCGCCGCCGGCGCCCATCTGTTCCGGAAACCAAAGTTGCCCGAACGCGCCGTTGTCATGCCGGAATTCACCGAGCCCGGCCAAGGCCGTCACATCAGTGAAAACTGGCCCGTCCACATTTCTCCCGGAAGACTTAGCCCCCTGGCCCCCTGGGGGCTCTGACCCGGTGCAGTTCCAACCAATGGTGATCAGCACGATCCAGAGACTATACAGATAGGGTGCAGGTCTCCATCTGGTTTGAGTAATCCTCTCCTGCCTCATGAACATTTGGCCAGCAAGTTAGTGCTATTGAGTGAGGTCCCCCTACTGATTCACGGAGATGGCCTGCAGCACCGAATGGCGCGGGGCCAGGGGAGTAGCGGGAGCGAGGCTTACTAGAGATAGAGAGGCACCGGTCTGCTTGGTCACCAACTGTAACCCATGTTCATGGATCGGCTGCGCTTCCCGATTTGCCATAGGATGTCGTTGCTTGAAAGCAGCCGTGACGGACATGGCGCTATCGTCAGCCTTATGGTACTGGTATAACCTCTGCGCATGCCCAAAGGCCTCGTCGCGCCCGAGGAGACCCAGGGTGAGCATTCGATTGTACAGACCACCGACATCCTCCGGATCGATGGTCAATACCTTGTCGAACCAGCTCAAAGCCGCCTCGTAGCGATCTGACAGGTAATGGATTCGTCCCATATCGAGGAGGACGACCCGATCCTCAGGATAGGACTCGACCACACGCTGCAGTTCAGCCAGGGCCTGATCATAATCGCCGTTGGCTTTGTGCATTACACTACGGAAATAAGCTGTTTTCAAATACCCTGCACTACGACGTTCCGCCTCATCCAAAACGTCGGCGGCCCGGTCCAGCTGTCCCTCCCTGAGGTATGCCCGGGCCTGGTTGATTGGTCCTTCAGGGCTCTCCGGGGCGACTCGGGCGACTTGCCCAAAGGCTACCAGGGCTCCTCGCGTATCACCCTCCAGGAACAACCCGATGCCATAATCATTCCACCGTTCCCAGATCGGCCACGATGTTTGGGGGACCACCCGTGCCTGGCGCTCCACCGCAGCCATGACGGTGATGGGCTGTACCGGAACATCTTCAGGGGCCCGATCCCTGAAGACCCACTGATAATACTCCAGCTTGAATTTGCGATAGTTGAGCGTCGCCTCCAGCGCGGTAATGGATCGACCCGCAGGGATCGTAAAACGATAGTGCACAGTCCGGGCTGCCCCCGGCGGAATCGTGTTGGCGTACACCGTTGCGACCCAGTCTTGAACGTCGCGTTTGGCGATGAGCTGGCCCTCCCGGTCCACCAATTTGGCCCCGAAGTAGTGGGCTGTTGAATCGGTATAGCCCGTGGCATCGAGCAGACCGGACATGAGCACCGGTTCCCCGATTCTATCGAGGGCACGTAGTTCGACCCATATGTCATTTGAATCGTTGGTACCCGCCGGGAATATATGCCCCACCTTCCGGTTCCGCACCACCAAGGTGAGTCGTACCTGGTCTCCGGGCTCGAGCACGGGCATCGCTTTATCCGGCCCGTAGACCTTCCCATTCACCTCAATCCGAAACAGGTCGAGGGTCACAATGGAATCCTGCAAAGTCATTCGGACCAATCGGAGCTGCTCCTCATGGCCGTTTAGCATGGGCAATGTCGCATTGGCCGTTGCGAAACGATGACTGCGAACAAAACCGCCGTCATTGCCTTCATCATCGGAGGGCACCAGGGGCATGTGGCAGGAGGCACACTTGCGGCCACTGGGTGGGACGTAGAATGACCGGACCGTATTCCCCGAGACGCCGCTCGCATGCCAGGAATCATACTGGTCCTGTCCCCGCTTCCAGCGGTACGCATTGATCTCCGGCGGGATACCGACCTTGTGGCAGCTACCGCAAAATTCAGCGGTCTGATGCATGGGCTTCAGCATAGCCCTGCGATGAGGCTCGGGCTTCCCCCGCACCAGCGTATTATGGATCCACTTTCCCGGGCCACCCTGGGATCGGGCGAAGGGATATTCATCGGGGATCGCCATCACGTAGCGCCCATTGCCTCGCACGTCTCGGAGGCCATTCATGGCATGACAGGCCAGACAGGTTACCCCGGCCTGAGCCGTGGAATGATCCATGTCGATGGTTCCTCCCACCGGCATGCGTCCTGAAAACAGCACCACCGGATCGTGGCAGGACGCACACCATCGGACCGGTGCCGTACCGTTATCCTTCACCAACAACTCGACCGTACGACGATAAAAAGGATTATTGAAGGAGGAAAAGTGATGCACCGATTCAGACCACTGCTGATAGATATCGGGATGACATCCAGACTGACCACACGATTCGGAGCGGGCGAGATCGGCGTCCTCGAGAAAACCCTCATGGGCCAGTACTGCCTGCCCGGGTTCAAGGGCATCTTGTTGGGTTGCGTGTACAAAAGTTGGTAGCCGACTGTCGCGCCATACGCCGAATAGGAACACCACTGAAACGACAATACCGACCAGAAGCGTGACGTTTAGCGGGTGCTTGAAAGCCTGACGCGGATCTCCTCTCCAAAGTTCACCCCACTCGAGGAAATGATAGCGAACACCTCGCTTTAGGCTCACATGGGCGAAAAAGCCGATTAATGTGGTTACGGTGGAAGCGATGTGCAACCATAAAATCCATCCGTCACCGTAGGAGGCGCCCAACACCACCAATCCAAATCCACTTAATATAAGAATGCCTACCGAGCTTGCCGTGAAAACGCCCGCACCTGTCGCGGGTCGGTTCAGAGGGATCGGCATTTTCCGGATGTGGAGGGTCAGAAAGACCAGGACGGGCGCCAGTAGTAACGTTCCCAGCACGACATGGAGCAGCACCAGGGTCATATAGATAGCTGCCGTGGAGCGGTCGAACAGCAGTAACAGCAAACTGTTCCCCAGCAGAATCACGAAAGCGCCCAGCAGAACGCTCACGAGGCGTTGCTGTACTAGAGTTAATCGTGTGTAGCGTTGACGCAACATTGTCACTTACGGAGCTGCACTGATGTTAACGTAATTATGAATATCAGAAGTGAATTAAATCCCAGTTCATCGTTATTTTGGTCGTAGCAACCCTTCTTGAGTTGCAGTGCTGGACCTGGATAAAGTCTACCAGGAGCAAATAGGTGAGCAGCTTTTAGAACTGTGCCAGAGAAAACAGCAGCCACCATCGGACTGCGATCCAATGATGGCTGCGTCTAAAAACCGGCGACTATCTCTAAATTAACTTATACAGATTGAGGGATCAATCCCTGGGACCCTATCCCATGATATTGTGCTCTATTCCGGCGCTTTTCTTTTATTTCTTAGCTTCTCTGTTTAGAATGAAGCCTGTAGGCCAAACCGGTTGACGGCACCAAAGACGCCGAACTGGGAGTAGGCGTAGTCAATTGAAAAGCCGGATCGCTGAACACCGAACCCGAGCATGATTCCCTGTTCATCGGTTGGGAGAATGAATCCCCCGCGCAGGGCCAGGGTATTCATGAACACGTACTCGCCCCCGATCTTGATCTGCTCGGAGAAATCACGTGGACGCTCGGTGTCGATGGCAAGCACGAAGGAGTGAATATCCTGATCCATGCCGGTGAAATCCATCAAGTTCATGGATAGCCCGATGCGGAAGGTGAGGGGCAGATCGAAGCTCTCTTCTGCATAGGTGACATCCCCAGCAAAGTTCCGCGCGCTCATGGCAAAGATCAAGCTCCGGAATCCGGTGCGGTAGAGTACGCCAAAATCGAAGGCCACAATACTTTGCTTGTTGTCTTCGAATTTTAGGTTGGTTTTCACATAGCGGCCTTCACCGGTGAGATCGGGATCTTCGAACTCCACTGCGCTGGATCCAAGGTCCTCCGAGACTAACTTTACGTTGCCGCCCACGGAGAAGCGGTCGGTGAGGGCGCGAGCGTATCCCAAACCCAGGGCCGTCCCCGCCGGGCTGAATGTTCCCGTTGACAAGAACCCCGCGTCGTTGTCGGCCCGCACCGTACCCTCCAGGTCACCGTAATTCACCGTTAGGACCGAAATGCCGAAGACCCCGTAAAGTCCGCCGGCGGGCTGGTAAGCTACCGCAATACCGCTGTAGTTGATGTCGGCAATCCACTGGGTAAATCCGAATGCGGCGCTGACCAGACCGGTCTGGCTGGCCATGCTGGCCGGGTTGTAGAACATGGAAACGGCCGAACCATGATCCTGTGCCGTTAAGGCATCACCCATGGCTGCGGCGCGCGCATCAATGGAGAAATTCAGGAACTTCATGCCGGTCTGAGCCCGCTTATCTCGGGGGGGGTCGTCCTCGTCCTGCCCGAACGCGCTGGACACCGTGAGTCCAACAATGACGGAGATTAACAGGGTGGCAAGGCTAAACTTTTTCATTGTGTCATCCTCAGTTTATAATTCTTTGCTAAACTCGGGTAGAACCTATTTCCAATGAATCCGGATGCCAGGATGCCCTGGCCGTACCAGACCGACATCCCGGCATTCCCAACAGTTCCATCATCGGATGATGGAGAACTTCAAGATTCTATCGTTGCCCGTCGATTTGCCCGCCGCATCTGTTTCCTCAATAAGGGCAATGTAGACCCCGCTGGCGATCACCTGCCTGGAGGTGGTGGTGTGATCCCAGAACTCATCCCCGCTGCCGTCCCTATGCTCAATCTTCGCCACCAGCTCGCCCAGCTGCGTGTAGATACTGATGTCACAAAACTTGGGAATGTTGAGAAAGGCCAGTTTGTCCTGCCTGTCGGGCCAGCGGATGTCCTGGTCCGCACTCAGGCTGAACGGGTTAGGCACGATGACGATATCTTTCAATTCCTCGCCAGCGGCCCGCTTCAGGTTGGCCGGCAGATAGGTTTGGGTGTAGTAGCGACCGCTATTCAGGGCCGTCCCGGTGGGCGTCAGGCCCGTGGTATCAGAATTGACCGCTCCAACCGCCTGGAGGTAGTAATAGTAATCAATACCCCGGATGATATCTGTATCACTATATGAATTGGCCGTGGCACCCAAAGTTGCAATCCGGATATACCCGGTAGGGTCATCAAACCGTTTCGCAACCCGCCAAAGCTCAAAGCCCGTAACGGTTGGCCCCCGCCCATACATAGTCCAACTCAGGCTGATCTCACCCGAACCGGACGTCACCATGAAGGTCGCAGGCGGCAACGGTGGTTGGGGGATGTTGAACCCGGATTTCCAGTTGGCGATGGCCCGCTCGAAAGTTTGGAACAGGGAGTCCTTGGTCGTCATCACCCACTCGTTTTTGGTCATGGAATCGCCCATCCAAGTAATATCGGCACCATCATCAGCGCCCGATTGCTTATAGAGCTTCCCGATTTCCAGCTTCGCCGAGTCGCTGAGGCCGTTGACCCCTTCGGCCACCACGATGTTGATGAATTCGCCCGGCGCCAGCGTGTAAGGGCCGTACCCTTCAATGATGGCCCAGCCGCCCTCGTCGAACCTACCTTGAGGCGCGAAAAGTGCCGGGTTGTTCGATGGCGTGACGAAATTCTGGCCGGTATAACTCACCCCATCGTCATCGGGTTCGACCCAGTCGGCTTGATGGGGCCACAGGCGGCCGTTCGGCGCCCCGCCAAGGGGGTCCGTCAGAGAAAAACCCGCCGACTTGACACCACTCATCCACTCGTACTGCCGCTCCATCAGCTCAACGTCGAACTCCAACTCCACCAAGTCTGGATCGTCGCTACCCATCGTGCCCATCGTACGGGGCTGTTCGGGATCGTCCGATCGGTCGGCCACCGATTTATCGGCGTGGATGGTGACCCGGCCCACCATATGAGCCCCAGCCAGCCGTCCGGTGCTGTCATCCACAGCTGATTTCGTGGGAGTTGCAAACATCATCGGCCCACCCAGAGTGTTGAAATCCGTTCGATCAGGATTAAAGCCGGCCCAGGCATATTGCGCCCGGAAGTCCACGCCGTAGTCCTCATGACCATCGCCCACGGCATCGTTCATGGTGAACTTGCCCCACGGCGCCCCGCCGCCCCGAACACTGGTGGAAGTGTTATTGACCGAGTAACGGGATATGAAGAAGAAGTAAACCCCTTCCAGGGTTTTAGTCAGCTCATGGGTCTGATCCGGACGCGAGATGGTGCCCGTGTTGGTGAATTTGTATTCGACGATGTGGTAGTTGTCGTGATACTCCTGGCTGAAGGCGTAGATCTTCTGCTCCACATCGACCCCCACCGCGGTCGTACTCACGTTGTGGACCATCCGGTCAGCCTTCATGGTCTCGTCAAACTCATCAATAAAAACAAACCGGAAGAAGGACTTCTGGCCATCCACGGTTATCTCGGGGTCAACCTGACTGATGACCTCCAACGTCTTGGGAAAGAACTGGATCTGAACCCCTCGAGGGCCGATGTGCGCCACCTTTACAGGAAAGGTAGTGCCGCTCTCGTCCGTGAAGTTTGTGGCGGCGATCCACATGACGCCGGCCCGGGTATTGCCCGCACTGCGCTCAATGCCCGGCCACCACGCCGGGGCATTGCCAAAGGGCTTACCCTCAATCACGGCAGCTAGCTCGGAGTAAGGAGACTGGAAGGAGCCGATAGCCAGCCATTTCATCTGGGCCTGCAGCTGGCCCCCGCTCCCCAGCATAAAGAGCGCCACGATCAGAGCAGAGAATCCCCTGAAGCGGCAAAAGTAATCGTCGATGAATTTCATACTTCTTCTCCCTGGTTTGAAAATGATCATCTATAGGGTTGTATTATTGGGAAATATTGCACTGGATCAATTAAAACCAAACCCTTATCCCGAAGAGGAACTTCCGCGGGTTGAGGAAGGTGCGATAGATCTCATTAGGCATATTGATATAGGCCCTGTCATCAAGCACCTGATCCACAAAGCCGGAGTTGGCCGAGTCCCAGGACCCGGTAGCCTTGTTGTACTCGAAATAGGTACCGCATCTCCGAAATTGTTACCGGCTACCCAGCCGAGCACCCGGCGACCGGATTCCAAAGTGCCCATATCGTCTTGGGTGGGAAGATTACCTTTTTCGGTAGCGACCTCGATGGGCACGAAGGCTACCCCATCTTTGCGGAAGTCGCCGGGCCGGTCGTCGCCGGCGATGAAGATATAGGGTACGAGTGTCTCGTCAATGTCCTCAAACACCTCAACAGGCATGTGCAGGGACCACATGTAGTCGAGCCAGTCCGGTCTTTCATCGTCGAAGGCCTCAAACGGCTGTCTGGCGTTCGCATTGAAATACATATGCCTGAGGTTTAGGACGTTGGTGATATCCACGAAGAACTGAGCCCGGCCCAGGCCGGTCTGGAAGTTCTTGCTCAAGCGGAGGTCGAGGCTGGTGAAGTTCTTCTGCCGGACATTGTTTGACAAGCCGCGAATGGCTTGACCACCGCCGTCCCAGGTGAAGACTTGGCCCGCTCGCCAGCCGGCCAACAGGTTCAGGCGCCAGTCTCCCAGCAGTCCCAGGGTCGCCGGCGCAATAAATTCCAGGTCGGTCCGGGCAAACGGCATGGACACTGGCGTATTCTGGTAGTGCTCGGTACTGGTTCGAACGTAATCGCTCTCCTCGACGGGGTTTTCGTACTGCCGCCGGAATCCGAAATTACCCGACTTTTCAGTCATAAACGTGTAATTGATAAACCCACGGAACCACTGGCCCCTAGTTTTGTTGAGCGTGATCTCCACGCCCCGGGTATCGCCATAGTTCCGGGCCTGGTTCACATTGTAGTTCACTGCACCGTCAATGCTGATGAAGTTGACCTCCCCCGGCTGATTGCTGCGGTCATTGTAATACCCCGACAACCGCAACAGGTACTGATCGAAAATGCTCTGTTCATAGCCCAGCTCGTAAGAGACCGTTTTCAGCAACGGTTGATTGGGGTCCCCCAGGTTGCCGATATTTCCCAGCCATTGGGTCTGGATCTGGTACAGTTCCCGCTGCGCCAGCACATCGCGGAAGTGCCCGTAATTGAAGAACAGTTTGCTGTCGGTGGTGATGGGGAAGGAGACACCGACCCGGGGACTCAGCGTGAGTTGACCCTCAATGGCCTCCTTCTTCAGTTCAATGTCTCGCGTTTGAAGGCCTTTGGTGACAAACTGCCGGTCGAAATCATCATAAACCCACCAGTCGCCGCCGGGGTTGAAGGAGTCCAGACGCAGACCCACATTGGCAATCATGCCCTTAAACTCCAGCTTTTCCTGCACATAGAAGGCGGCCTGGGTGCTCGTCCGCTGCCATTTCTGTTTCGACCGATCAAGATGGACAATCACCGAGTCGTCCGACCCGTAATCCATGTCGAAGTCGCTAAGAATGATCTCCACACCGGCCTTGAGACTGCTGAACTGGGTGGTCTGGTTGGTCAGGTCGAACTTGAGGGTCGTTAAGGTGACCACGGATGCATCCCGGGCGCGAGCCCAGTGGCCCCCCAGCCGCAAGCCGCTGCCCGGGCTGCTGGTTCCGCTGGAGGTCCAGCCGAACGGCGCCGTATCGAGATAGTAAGTTCCTCCTACGCCCACCAAACTATCGACGGCGTTCCCATTATTGACGAACTCATTCTTCAGCTCGTCCCGACGACTGTTAGGTTCTGAATCGTAGTTGGATTTCATCCAGTTCAAGGAAACCCTATAGAACGTCCTCGGGTTGAGGGTATGAGTGAGGGCGGCGCCAAACTGGTTGCGCGTCACGTCGGTAACGGCGTACCGGTCAGTCCCATAAATCGTGCTCCTGGCCAGGTGGCCGCCGCTCTCGCCCAACATGTTGATGCCAGAGAACTCGCCCGTCGTAGTGAACCCAGCCGAGCTCCAGGGATACGAGGGAATGCCACCGAGTTGCGGCATTTCGTCCACCACCGTTGAGGAGGCCTGATTCGCCGTGCCGCTTTGCTTGCCCTGTAGGCCCGAAATCGTGAGCCTCATGCTCGGCCCCAGGTCGGCCAGCAGTTTGCCCGCCGTGGGTCCGGCGATCACGTTGGTTATCTCGAGGACCCTGACTCCAGAGAGTGGAGGAGGTAGCGGGGATATCGGATCCACTGGACCCTGAGACCCACTCTCGGCGTCCTCGAGACCAGATGGGTCAGGCGGAAGGGGGACCGGGTCACGGTCTGCTACAGCGCGGGCTCTTCCCGGGGTCTCGGACAGTGCGATGGGCAGGCCCATCTGCGACATCGGTCCGAGCCGAGGATGCTCGATCTCGACGACCATTGCGTTGGCATGCACCTGAGGGTCGTCCATAGCCTCATTAATAACCCTAGTCATAACCGATTCAAATTCATCTGTAGTAACTCTACGTATTGGTTTATTAGTAGCAGATTCTACAAATACTTTAACACTATCAGTAGCTGCTACAGCAAAACTAGCCCCACGCTGTTGTAGTGTTCTAGGTGCTCTAAGTATCCATACTTCTTTAGCCCACTTAAACGGAAACTCAGCAGCTCGCATGTATCCACGTTCTGCTGCACCAATAGCACTAGCAAATCTACCCATCTTTGGTAACACTCTAAACGGTGCAGCATACCAGCCAAACCCAAAGTACGATAACGGGTCTACTGCTACTTCTAATACAAACTTCTGTAACCCATTACCATCCCAAGCAGATGCAGCATAGCCAAGTGCATTCCAAGGATTAACCCCTTCACTACGAGCATTAGCAAACGCCTCACGCATCCTAACATCATCTTCGTTATCTACACCAAATAGATTTCGGAATCCTGTAGTACCAACTCCAGGAAGTGATACGCCAGTACCAGTAGCCAACAACAGTCCACCAATCAACGGTTGAATAACAAATTTATTCCAGTACTCAAAGGGCTTCATTATAATAGTCAGCGGCCGTTGCATAGCCTCGCCCCAGAGAGCAGCATCAATCATTGAGTTGATTTCACCAGAGCCAAGTCTTGCAGCATCAGCTAGTAAAATACTTTGTTGCTGTAATTGCAACTGCCATGCTTCAACAAATGGTGCAATCTTTGGCTCAATATCTACCAGTATTCTATCTACATCTTCTTGATTAGCCCCTTCCTCACGGAGTTGTTCCATAGCATCTTCAAGGCTAATACCAGCGGGTAGTCCATACTGGGCATTGATACGGATAGTACTAATAATCTGTTCCGTAGTCATACGACCAAAGTTGTTGATAG
>JADFNF010000131.1 GCA_022563485.1 Fidelibacterota bacterium
GTGGACCATCCATTGCAGTCCTTCCATTTACTGACATGAGTCCGGACCAGGATCAAGAGTACTTTTGTGACGGCATGACGGAGGAGCTGATAGACGCCCTGGCCAAAGTGGATGGGCTGCGTGTTGTCGCGCGTACATCGACCTTCGTCTTCAAGCACAACCAGCAGGACATCAGGCAAATCGGCGCCCAACTGAATGTGGACAAAGTGCTGGAAGGCAGCGTTCGCAAGTCGGGCAACCGGTTGCGAATCACAACCCAGCTCATCAACGTGACGGATGGGTACCATATTTGGTCGGAAAAGTATGACCGTGACCTGGAGGATGTATTTGCCGTACAGGACGACATTGCCCTAAGGGTAGTGGAAATACTCAGGGTCAAGCTGGTTAAGTCACAACAGCGGAACCTGATGGGTAGAATGACCCAGAACCTGGAGGCCCATGATGCCCTATTGAAGGGCAATCATCATTGGAATCAACAGACACCCGATGCCATGCAGACGGCTATCGCTTATTACAAGACCGCTATTGAACTTGATTCCGGATTCGCCATGGCCTATGCCTGTCTGGCGAACACTTATGTGATGTTATCGCTATATGGCGGCGCGCCTGCGCCGCAAACGATGCCTCTGGCCCGGGAGGCCACTCAGCAGGCCCTTGAGCATGATCCCCAACTCGCCGAAGCCCATATTTCCGCCGCCATCATCAGCTTTTCATTTGATTGGGACTGGGCAACGGCGGACAAGGAATTTCAGGCGGCCATCGCTCTAAAACCGAGTTCTTCGTGGGGTCACTTTTTTTATGCGTATTATCTGATCACGCAGGGCCGTTTCGACGAAGCGATACCGCGAATGAAGGTAGCCATCGACCTTGACCCACTGTCCCCTGCATTGGGGGCCTACCTGGGACAGGGATATCATCTCGCGCGCAGGGACGAGGAGGCTATTCGGCAATTAAAAGCGGTGGTGGAGCTCGAGCCGAATTACTGGGAATCTCACCACTACCTAAGCGCGATATATTCACAATTGAACCGCCATGATGATGCCATTGCCGCCGCGGAGAGAGCCGTGGCAATTGCTGACAACCCGGCCACGCGAGCAATCCTGGCATATGTTCACGCAAGGGCCGGTGATGCCAAAAAGGCCCATGAAGTCATTGGCCAAATCGAGGCGGCGGCTGGAAAGTTGCCCCTCCCGACCCCCTTCTACGCGGTGGTGTATATTGCCTTCGGTGATTTTAAAAAAGCGCTTTCAATCCTCGAGGAGGCCTGTGATCAGCGGGTGCCGAGCATGAATATGCTCATGGTAGAACCTATATTTGATCCACTGCGGGATGAACCCCGCTTCAAGGACCTCCTGCGCCGCATGAACTTCCCGGAGTAGCCTTATGACCACCACCCAGCAGGCCGTGGTGCAGGTGGCCCTCAAGCCGGGGGGGACCGAGCTGCGCGCCATGCCGATTCCGCAGATCGGCAGCCACGATGTACTGCTCCAAGTGGGCGCTGTGGCGGTATGCGGCTCGGACATCCACCAAGTCCACAATACCCATACCTGGCCCGTGGATGTGCCGGTGATCCTGGGACACGAGTTCGCCGGGACAGTGGCCGCCGTGGGTGAGAGGGTTACGTCCTTCCGCGAAGGGGACCGGGTGGTGAGCGAGACCGCCGCCTTCATCTGCGGCCAGTGCCCCCTCTGCCGTTCGGGACGCTACAACCTGTGTCCGGAGCGTAAGGGGTTCGGCTACGGCCTGCATGGCGGCATGGCGTCCTATGTGCAGGTTCCGGCCCGGTGCCTCCACCCGATCCCCGATAGCTTGCCCTTCAATTTCGCGGCCCTTAGTGAGCCGTGCGCGGTGGCCTACCACGCCATCCATGTGAATTCGGTGGTGCGGCCGGGTGATATGGTGGTGATTATCGGGCCGGGGCCCATTGGCCTGTTCTGCGCGCGCATGGCGGCCCTGGCCGGGGCGAACCCCCTTATTGTGGCCGGTAGAGGGGCCGATGTCCCCCGGTTGAAAACGGCCCTTAAGCTGGGGGCGACACGCACCGTGAACGTCGATGAGGAGGACCTTGAGGAGGTCGTGCGCAGCTACGACGTGCTGGGGGCCGAACTGGTCTGCGAAACCTCGGGGGCGTCCAAGCCCCTGGAGCTGGCCCTCAGGGTGGCCCGGCCCGGTGGGCAGGTGACCAAGGTCGGCTGGTCACCCGACAACACACCCGTGGACATGAATCCACTGGTGCAGAAAAATATCCGTCTCCAGGGGTCGTTCAGCCATACCTACGGCATGTGGGAAAGGGTGATCCACCTGCTGGCCGAAGGACGCATGCTACCCGAGGTCATCATTGGCCTTGAAACCGTGCTCGATGATTGGGAAAACGCTTTTGAAGCGATGCGCACCCGTCAGGTAATCAAATCGATCCTGATACCCAATTCGTAAACCGTCGTTAAGGGAGAGTGCCGATGCCGTCATTGAAGGATAAAGTCGCCGTGGTCACCGGTTCGACGTCGGGGATCGGCCGGGGCATTGCCGGGCACTTTGCCCGATTGGGCGCCAAGGTGGTCATTACGGGCCGGGATGAGGATCGGGGCGCCCAGGCGGTTGAGGCCATCCGTCACGGCGGTGGTGAAGCCGATTTTATGCGCGCCGATCTGCTTGACGAGGACCAGTGCCGGCGCGTCATCCAGTTTGCCAGGGAGCGTTTCGGCGGCCTGGATATCCTGGTCAACAACGCGGGTGACACCTCCCGGGGGGATATCGAGTCCATCACCGTCGAACTCTGGGACCGTATCATGGCGTTGAACCTCCGGGCGCCGTTCATCTGCCTGCAGGAGGCCATCCCCCTGTTCAAGGACCGAGGCGGCGGATCGGTCGTCAATATCGGATCGGTGAATGCTTATATCGGTGAGCCGAACCTGGCGGCCTATTCGGCTTCCAAGGGTGGCCTGATGACCCTGACCCGGAACGCGGCGTCGGACCTGAATCAATACCGCATCCGGGTCAACCAGATCAACGTGGGATGGACCTTGACCGAAGGGGAGGACCGGGTCAAACGCCAGCAGGAGGGCAAGGGGCCTGATTGGGTTGAGGCCGCCACGGCCACCCGCCCTTTCGGCCGCCTGCTGACGCCCCAGGACGTGGCCTACGCCGCAACCTACTTCGCCTCGGACGAGAGCGAATGCATCACCGGCTCGGTGATGGACCTGGAGCAATACCCGGTGGGCGCGCCGCCGAAATGGTGAAGTGGCCGCCACTATGCCGTTCTCTCCCGGCAGGATGTACATGATGCACGGGATGATATTTTGTCTTGTTCATCCTGTCATCCAGTCGAGCAATCGGACAGGATTGACATGCTGAAGCGGATGATATTTGGTCTTGTCCATCCTGTAATCCAGTCAAGAAATTGGACAGGATTGACATACTGAACGGTATGCTATTTGATCTTGTCCATCCTGTCATCCAGTCAAGAAATTGGACAGGATGTACATGATGAACGGGATGAAGCACAAAGACTTAACTGAAAGAATTATCGGCTGTGCTTACCAAGTCTACAACAAGTTGGGTTACGGTTTTTTGGAATCTGTCTATGAAAAATGCCTACTTATCGAGTTGCGAAAGTCTGGACTTGCCGCAGAGGCACAAACAGCCATAACAGTTCATTACGATGGCGAGATCGTGGGAGTATTTGCAGCTGATATTCTGGTTGAGCATAACGTTATTTTGGAATTAAAATCGGTTCGGCAAATCGCCAAGGTTCATGAAGTCCAATTAGTCAATTATCTTGTGGCCACGGGGAAAGATGTTGGATTACTTATAAATTTTGGGGAACAAGGAGTAGAAGTGAAAAGAAAAGTAAGAGAATTACCTTCAGGTCATAACAAATCATGAACGGAAGATAAAATGGGTCGATCTAGTCTATCCTGTAATCCAGTCGAGAAATCTGACAGGATTGACATGCTGAGTGAGAGGTATTTGAGTTATCATGCCCATCCTGTAATCTTGCCTAGAGCAAAATGACCCGGCCCCAGCCCAAAATCAGTGTCTTCCCGAAGTGCTACTTCGACGAGTTGTGCTCGGGAACGAGGGACTACCTCCAGTGGCTCCACGATGCGTCCCAACTGGGCGCCGAGGGGATCGAGCATTACGATGGGTTCTTTAGAAGTTTCGAGGACCGGCATGTCACGCCGGTGATCCGGACCATGGAGGCTATCGGCCAGACCAGCTCCATGCTCTGTTTCTCACCGGACTTTACCCACCCCGATGCTCAGCGGCGGCGGCAGGAGGTCGAGCGCCAGAAGGCTGCCATTGACCTGGCAGTCAAGTTGGGCGTGCGCTACTGCCGTACCCTGAGCGGACAGGCTTACCCCGGCATGTCCCGGGCTGAGGGCATCGCCCGGACGGTGGACGGCATCCGCCAAGCCCTGCCCTACGCCGAGCAGAAAGGGATCACCCTGTGCATGGAGAACCACTATAAGGACGGCAACTGGTCCTACCCGGAGTTCGCCCAGCCCGAGGACATTTACCTGGAGATCATCGAGCAGATTGACGAACCGAACTTCGGGGTGCAGTTCGATCCCTCCAACGCCATTGTGGGGGGCTACGATCCGGTGAGTTTCCTGGAAAAGGTCAAAGACCGGGTGGTGACCATGCACGCCTCGGATCGCCACCTGGCCGAGGGGGCCACCCTGGAGGACCTGAAGCAGGCCGACGGCACCATCGGTTACTCCGACAAGCTGCTCCACGGCGTCACCGGCCAGGGGCTCAACGACTACGACGCCATTTTCGCCATCCTCGCGGAGGTGGGCTATTCAGGATGGATCTCGGTTGAGGACGGCATCAACGGTCTGGATGAGATTCGGCTGTCGGTGGCCTTCCTCAAGGGTAAGATCGCCCAGTATTACCGGTAATACTCTGCGGGGAGCACCGCACGCGTAGGCCTGCCTTTCGGTGGGTGCGCCTAGTCGATAATCGGGAGATGGGCCAGCAGGTCCGACAGTTTCGCGATGGGGGTAAAGGGGCTGTCCTCCGCCGGGGCCGGGCCGTAAACCCCTAAGTAGCCCCAGGCGGCCCAGTAGCAGCGGGCGCCGGTGGTGGCGACGGCAGCCAGGTGCTCGGGGTGGTCGTCCACGAACAGGATGTCTTCGGGCTTGCGGCCGGTCTGCTCGGCGATGGCGGCCACGGCGTGGGCCTTGTTCAATCCCCGCTCCTTGGTCCACAGGTGCTGCTCCCCAAACCCCAGCTGCCAGTGACGGTTGAACTGGTCGATAGAGGCCCGGTCCTTGGTGGTCACCAGGTAGACGGGAAAATGGGCGCGCAGTTGGTCCCAGCCTTCCTGAAATTCCGGGTATGGGCGATGGAGCGCCAGCCACTCGGTGAGCCCGGCTGACCGGAGTTTCAGGCGGGCCTGAAAGAAGAGGGGCTCGAAGGAGTTCATCCGGACCCGATGCTCCTTTCTCAGGGCCTTAAAGGACGTCGGCGCAACGGCGTTTCCGGTGGCGGCCGCCAAGTCATAGACCAGCCAGAAATCTGCGGCGTTGGCCGCCAGGTGACGCAGCTTCCGGAAACGGTCAATGAGGCCCGGATCGAGGGCGGCGAGGCTGTCGATCCACTGGGGCCGGCCCTGGATCTGGTGGTAGGCGTTATGGGCGGTAATGAGGCATTCATCCACACTGTCGCAGATGACCCCGTCAAAATCAAGTGCTATCAGCGGGTTCATGTGTGTAAGATTAACGATGTAACCGGGCAGCAAACAATGCTGCAAACCGCCTCAGCAACAGGGCGGAGACCGGACCGCGGTCTGACCGGCTCGCGCGCACCGCGAGGATCGGCAGGACCTTAAGACGAGTTTCTATCGCTGTTAAATTTCGGGACGACATTTCAGGGCAACTATGAAACAAAACGACATCGGACTGATCGGGCTGGCCGTGATGGGGCAAAACCTGGTGCGCAACATGGCCAACCACGGGCTTTCGGTGGCCGTGTATAACCGCACGGCAGAAAAGTGCCGCCACTTCCTGGAAACCCGGGCCGGGGATCAGG
>JADFNF010000132.1 GCA_022563485.1 Fidelibacterota bacterium
TACCGGCCTGGTACGGCCCCGATGGGCACATCTTTGTGGCCCGTACCCAGGCCCAGGCCGAGGCTCAGGCCAGGGAGCACTACGGTGAGGCGTCCGTGACGCTAGAGCAGGACCCAGATGTCCTCGATACGTGGTTCAGTTCCTGGCTGTGGCCCTTTGCTACCCTGGGCTGGCCGGAGGAGACCTCCGACCTGCAACGTTTTTACCCCACCCAGACCTTGGTGACCGGCCCCGATATCATTTTCTTCTGGGTGGCGCGCATGATCATGGCGGGGCAGCGGTTTCTGGGCCGCAACCCCTTTTCCACGGTCTACTTCACCGGGATGGTCCGTGACCAGCAGGGCCGTAAAATGAGCAAGAGCCTGGGGAACTCTCCCGACCCGATAGAGTTGATCGAGACCTACGGCGCCGATGCCATCCGCATGGGCATGATGCTCATTGCGCCTCAGGGACAGGACATTCTATTCTCGGAAGATGATGTCGCCCAGGGCCGCAACTACATGAACAAGATTTGGAATGCCGCCCGCTTCATTCTCATGAATCTGGACGATCAACTCCCTCCGCCCCTGGCAACGCTGCCTGCCGAGCGCCTCGATCTGGCCGACCGGTGGATACTGGCCCGCCTCAATCGGACCCTCCATACGGTGGAGCGAGCCTACGAGCGATACCGCATCAATGAAGTTGCCAAGGCCATCTACGACTTTGTGTGGGGTGACTACTGTGATTGGTACCTGGAATTTATCAAAACGCGGCTGTCACCCATGGAACCCTCTGGAGCGGGAGATGATACCCAGGCACGAGAGACCGCCCAGACGGTGGCCGTGCATGTCTTGAAGCAATTTCTGGCCCTGATCCATCCCTTCGCGCCCTTTATCACCGAGGAGCTGTGGCAGCAGGTCAAATCGGCTACTGAGCCGGACCTCATCATGGCCCCTTGCCCCACCAGTGATGATCGGTGGGACGCCGGTGAGCAGGTGGCCGAATTCGAGCTGTTGCAGGCGGTGATTACCGCGGTGCGGGGCGCCCGCTCCGACCTAGGCATCCATCCCGGTCAGCGCCCCGACCTGATTGTTCGCGGCCCGCAAACGCAGACGGCCATCCTGCAGAGGGAAGTAGCTCACTTGAGCCGCCTGGCGAAAATAGGAACACTCACCTGTGGTGCGACGGTGGACAAACCGCCCCATTCAGCCACGGCGGTGGTTGAGAAGCTGGAGTTGTTTATTCCCCTGGAAGGTCTCATCGACATCGAGGTGGAACGCGAGCGGTTGGCCAAACGCATCGACGAGATGCAGGGGCGGCTGGAAGGCATCGGGAAAAAACTGAGCAACGAAAATTTCCTTCGCCGAGCGCCGGCCGAAGTCGTGAGCAATGAGCGGGAAAAGCAGGTTACCTACGATGACCGCCTGAAAAAACTGCAGGCGAATCACGCGGCCCTCTCCTAACTACGGCTGATGATCAACTAAACATTCTCACCTTTTGTATTCATGAATTAATAGTGTATTGCGCTGCGGGATTGTTTATATTTCCCGCATGGTGATGACCCCTTACAGGCAGGGCGAGCTGCCCTTCGGTGACCTCCTGGCCTTCAGCCGTGAGAAGGCCGGACTGACCCAGCAGGAACTGGCTGGTCGCCTGGGTATTGCCTACCAGCAGGTGAGCGCCTATGAGCGCGATATCACCTTCCCGCGCAAGGGGCGGCTCATTCAAATCTGTGAAATATTGAATACCCCCTACGGCGAAATGGCCGAGGCCAAGTTTCGCGCTCAGAACCCGGGCCTGCCCGCTGAGGCCTTTGCTTACGAGGACCGGCGGAGGCTGCCTCCCATCCCCATCATCGGTATGGCTGCGGCGGGGGAAGGTCTCTTTCCCAATTTGGACGGCACGGCCGCAGCGGCTGAGGATTACCTGGATCGCCCGGACGACCTGAAAGATGCGGCGGTCTACGGCGTACGGGTCTATGGCGACTCCATGACGCCGATCATCAAGCCGGGGTCCATCGTCATCGCCTCCCTGGAGGCCAGCTGCCAGCATGCCGATCTGGCCGTGGTGGTGACCCAGGCTGGGGAAGCGATGGTGAAGGTGATCTACTACAAGGGGGAGGAACTCCTGCTGCGCTCCACCAATCCGGCCTACCCCGATCGCTCTGTACCCCGGACCGAGATATTGCACCTGCACCCGGTGGTGGCCATCCGCCTGGGCCGGCTGTAGGCCGCCGCCCGGTCCCACACCCTGCACCCCATACACTTCCCAAAACGGCCGTTGCCCTCAGGCCATCGGCGACTCCCAATCATGCTGCTCATATCCACTGCCGAGGGTATAGATTATTATAAAGGATAATAAGATTTATCTATTATGATAAAGATTAATGTTGAAGTGATTAGAGTAGGCGGCGGACTAAAAATGGTAAGTCATGGCGGCATACAGGTGGCTGAAATCCCGGATGCCGTAAAGGCGGCTGTCCTGACCCCCGCCCAGCAGGGTGAGGCCCAGTTCCAGATCGAAGGCCGCCTCGAGGGCTATGGTCAGGCCGCCGCCCACCATGAATCCCTGGTGGTCCAGGTCATAGAGGGCGTTGCTCCGCACTTCGTAGCGGCCGTCCAGGAACTGAAAGGAGGCAGAGGCCAGCACGGCGTTCTGGGCGATGGCGGCGAAAGGCATACCCATTTTTGGGGACAGGTTGTCCCGCTCGTTGTCCCCCTCGGTGACTGTGCTGCCGGTGAAAGGATTAGTCACATCATTGCCGTCGATCCTGGTGATGACCGTACCCAGAAACTGCACCATATAGGTCCCGAGGTCGCCCGTACGGTCGAGTTGGAGGACGTATTGGAGGTAGGGGTTACGGATGAAGGGATCGGTGCCGTCCCGGTCTTCGGTGAGAAAGTAGGCCCCCTCGATCCGGACAGCCCAGTCGCCCAGGAAAGTGACCACATCCCCACCGAAGACCTGGGTGCGGTGATAAATCCTGGCATCGGGAACCAGGGTTCCAAAGACAGGCCGGGTACGTAAACTAAACATTCGATCATAACCCCGGAAATAACTGAGAGAGATGTCCATGAGGTTAAGGGGCACACGTACCCGGAGGCCCAGTTCGGTATTTTCCAGGAGGGTGTCGGGCCGGATTTCTGGAAGCTGGGCTGGGTCGAAGGGGGCATCACCAAAGATGGGGAAGTCGGGCTCGTTGAGCGGCAGGCGGTTGGGCAGAAACACCGGGGTCACCACCACTTCCAGGTTCACCGGTCCCAGGTAAAGGTTGGCGGAGGCCGCCACGTTCCCCAGCTTGCGGTCGGTGCCGGGGAGGAAGAGGTAGTAAAAGTCGTAGGGGCTCACGTTGTCGGTAGGGTTGTTGCCGTCGGCGGCGCCCCAGGCGAAAATCTGCTTGCCGAACCGGAAATCCCCCAAGCCGGTGGATACCTCCGCGTACACCTCCCGCAGGTCCAGCATCACCTCGTTGCTGCCCAGCCGGTACTCCAAGGCGGTGCTGAAGTAAAGGGAGACGGCCTCACCCCGCCGCTCCCCTTCCAGGGTGACGAACCGGTGGGGGAGTGAGAGGTAGCGCTGTTTGACCGTGAGCCGCGCCAGGGGATTGACCTGGCCGTGGAACTCGAACTGCCCGGAAAGGGCGGTGGCCGTTGCGATCCAGCCGAGCAGCATGATAGCTGACCAGCGCTTCAACCTCACGGCAGTCTCCGGAGATTGCGCTCGTGGAACAGGTTGTCCTTGACGCCCGTATCGACCTCGATCTTGTCGAAGATCATTTCCGTGGAATGCTCCTTCTGCACATTCCGCACGAACATCCTCACCGGCAGCGTATAACCCCCTATCTCCTGCGCTTCGATGGTGCGCTCCCTCAGCAGATTACCGGCGCGGTCGAAATAGTTTTCCTTGAGAATCAGGGCGTCGGACTGGCGGACCCAGGAGACGATCCTGCTGTAGGATGAGCGCAGCTCCGGTTTTGGGACGCTTTCCAGGACCCAATATCCGACACCGTCGATGGTCTCCTCACCCTGGAGCAGGTAGGTATAGTCGTTCAGATTGCGACTGGTCATATCCTCGTAGGAGAGGTCCGAGCCCATGAAACTGTCTCCCTTTTTGCTGGCTGAGATGCGCCGCATCTTTTTGAAACTGGGCAGCCACATGCGCAGCTCGTCATCCCGGTCGTCATGTTCGATACTCAGGAACGCCACGCCGCGGTCGTCGGCCGGGGCGAGAAACCAGATGATCTGCTTCTTTTCACCCAGGCGCACCGAGTGCACCGTGAGGGTGCGGCTGGCGCCGGACCGGGAAGTGAGGGTCATGGTCAGGTCGGTGGTCACGTCCTTGGGCTTGCTGCGCTGGTCGATCATTCTGGCAATGTCAGCGCCGGTCTGGGGTTGGGCTAGGACGTGCAAGAGACCCAGCACAAGAATGAAGCGTATCATGGTCATTCCCCTTCGTTGGTGAGAGTGTCTTCCTCGACCCTGGTCCGCAAGGCCTGGTTAAAGGCTTCAAAGCCCTGCCGGGTGGATCCATCCAGCATTTTGCCAAAGAGGGGAACCAGGATTCCGCGGAATATTTCGCCGTGGATGAAGCGTACACGGTTGAGGTCCAAGGCTTCGATGATGAAAAAATGTTCGCCGTCGAACAAGCCGTGGATGAGGAGATGTCCCAGCCACCTGAACTCCCGATTAGGCTCCACTTTCAGTACCTTGGGTCGGAAGGTCATCCCTTTTCCACCGGGAGGTTGGAGAAGAACCTTAAGCTTGGCGCCGGTCACCAGTTGCCCGTCGATCTCCCGCACGAACGGGTTCCACTCCGGGTATGCCGGGAAATCGGTTAGCACCTTCCAGATCCGCTCGGGGGATGCGTTGATTTCAATTTCGGTGTGAATTTCTTTCATTCTTGAACTCTTTTTTTTGCCGCTTGTCAGGCCGTTATCTTGCCGCGCATCAGGTGGATCATAACCGCCATGATGGTCAGCGTTCCGATGGCGCAGGAGATCATGGAGATGATCACCAGGCCGCCCATGTAGCCCATGGGTACAAATTCGGAGGCCAACAGGGCCGAAAAGCCTACCGATACCGCCGTGACGTTGAGGAGGATGGGGTAACCTACGTCGTCGATGGCGGCCTGGGTGATCTCCTCCTGAGGCAGGCCCTGGGCCATGAAATGACGGTACTGGGCAATGAAGTGGACGGCGAAGTCCACCCCGACACCGATGATAATGGCGGTGAGCATGGCCGTTACATGGCTCAATTCAATGCCGGTCCACCCCATGAGACCGAAGTTGAGGATAATGGCCGAGCCGAGGGGCACCACCGCGAGCAGCCCCCAGCGGAGGGATTTGAAGAAGATCCAGGAAATGATCACCACGAAAACCAGGGACAGGGCCAGGGAACGCAGGGAACTGAAAATAATCAGCTGGGTGAAATCGGTGATAAAGACGGGGAAGCCGGATATCTGGACGTCCATATCCGGGGGGGTGTTTGAGGCCAGATATTCTTCCATATGGTCGACGATCTCAACCATCTTTGCTGTAGAGACCACCTTCATGGTGGCGTTGATGAGGGCCGTCTGGTAATCGTAGTCCACCAGGGCGTTGAAATCGTCCGGGTCCCCAGACATGCTGTAGAGGGTCAGGAGATTGGCCACCTTGGCCCGCGTTTCGGGGATCACCTCATACTTGACACTGTCGTCCATGACAACGCGATGGAGCTGGGCGATGATGTCGGCCAGGGAAAAGGTTGTACCGATAGCCTCATCCTGCTCCAACTCAGCCTGCAAGTCCTCCATGGCTCGCAGGATGGCGGGGTCCTTGATATCGCCCGTGACCCTGAGGGCCAGATTGGTGGCCCCGTAAAAGTGGCTATCGAGAAATTCCATGCTCT
>JADFNF010000133.1 GCA_022563485.1 Fidelibacterota bacterium
GGTTACAGAAGAACGCGATGAGGGGGGGCTGACGGTGAACCTGGGTGACGTATTTGATTTGAATTCGCTTCCCCTGGACGGCCGGTGGGGGCAGGTAGCCGATAGCCGTTTCGAGGAACCGGTTAAGTTCGGATGTGGTCAGCTTGCGAGTGCTCTGCTTATAGACTTCGATGGCCTGCTGCAACACTTTCCACAGGCGCTGATTGTGGACGACAGAGGTGAACACCAGGGGTATGTGTTCCAGCGGCTTGAACTGATCCCGCATGTGGATCACCCATTGGCCCATGGAATCCGTGTCCTTCTCAAGGGCGTCCCACTTGTTGACCACGGCCACCAGCCCCTTGCCCTTCTCGAGCACGTGAGCCATGATCTGCCGGTCCTGGTCATGAAAGCCTCGCACTGCGTCGATCATGACAATGGCCACATGGCATTCGTTGATGGAGCGGTAGGTGCGGACGGTGCTGTAAAACTCGATGGCATCGCTCACTCGGGCCTTTCGCCGCAGACCCGCCGTATCGATGAGGCGGATGGCGTGCCCCATGTACTGGAGATGGGAATCGACCGAATCCCGGGTGGTGCCGGGGATGGGCGTCACAATGGCCTTTTCCTGCTTCGTGATGGCATTGAGGAACGAGGACTTTCCCACGTTGGGAACCCCCACGATAGCCAGATCGAGGGTATTGGAAGGGGTGTCCCCCGTATCGTGAGCCCCCTTCAGTCGTTCCAGCACGATATCCAGCATATCCCCCACTGCCCGTCCACTGGAGGCGCCGATGGCCACCGGCTCACCTAGCCCCAGTTCGTGGAACTCCAGGCTGCGCGATTCATGGACCAGGTCATCGATCTTGTTCACCACCAGCACGACGGGCTTGCCCAGCTTGCGGAGCCGCTCTGCCAGGTCCCAGTCGTCGCTGACGATCCCCTCCTGAGAGTCCACTAAAAAGAGAATGAGATCGGCCTCTTCGCCAGCCAACTCCGCCTGCCGTTGAACGGTATGCTCAATGACATCTCCGGCGCTGGCTACGTAGCCACCCGTATCGATGATGTGAAAACTATGACCGGTCCAGTCCACTATGCCGTAGATCCGGTCCCGGGTCACCCCAGCGGTGGGTTCCACAATGGCCTTGCGGCGGCCCACCAACCGATTGAAGAGCGTCGACTTGCCCACGTTGGGCCGTCCGAGGATAGCGACGGTGGGCTTAGCCACCTATCCCCCGCTGAAAGATTTCCAGGAGGCTATCACCGGCCACCTTAAAGGGCACCCCCAACTGCTCGCTCAATTGGGACAGGGTCATATCGTCAAGCAGTACGCCATCCGTATCATTTTCCGATGGGCTACCACCAACTCTGGACAAAATACGCTCGGTGGCCCAGACAGCCGAACCGAGGTATCTACCGGTCAGGTGCTTAAGAAAATCCTGCCCCGATAGCAACCCCGCCACGGTCACCGGAGCACCCAGAAGCGTGTTGGGTACCACCTGAAGGTCCACGGTCAGGTTATCAATGGCATTCAGGCGCGGCAGGATGTGCTTCCTGAAGATGCCTGACGCCAAAACACCGGTGGCGATGGTAAACCGGGTTGGGCCCGCTACGGACTTAGGGAGCCGGCTCTGCTCAGCCTTGAAGCGGTCGAGAAATATTCGTACTTGTCCCACCCCGTTTTCTTCCATGGATTGGCCTTCATAGAAGGCGGCAGGGGGCAGCTCCTGCCCGGCCAGAATGTACCACTCATCACTGAGCAGAACGAATCGTCCACCATCGGAATGGCGGTAGGTTTCGTCCATTGTAGCATAGGCCTTGATGAAGGCCCGGGCATAGGTCTGGGTCACGGGGGGGATGTTGATCAACCCTTCCCGGTGTCCGGTCAGGCCCACCGGCACCACGGCTACCGACCTGAGGCCGGGACTCAGGGGCAGCAGATCGTCTAGGGTACGGCGCAGGTGGGCGCCATCGTTCAGGGTCGGACACAGGACCACCTGGCCGTGAAGAACGATACCATGATCCACCAGGTAGCGCATTTTGGCCAGAAGATGATCGTCCTTGCCGTACAGGAGCAGCTTGCGCCGCAGCTCCGGCTCCGTGGCATGTACCGAGATATACAGGGGCGATAGGGCCTGTTCGACGACCCGTTCCAATTCCTTGGGACCCATATTGGTCATGGTCACATAGTGCCCATGCAGGAAACTCATGCGGTAGTCGCCGTCGCGAAAGTAAAGGCCCTCCCTGAGGCCGGGCGGATTCTGGTCCACGAAACAGAAGATACAATCGTTGGCGCAATGCCGGACGGCCATATCCTCGAACACGACACCCAGATCGGTATCCTCATCCTTATCCACTTCCACCGACTCCCGGCGGCCGCCAATCTCCAGTTCCAGCACGGGGGACGGGTCTGCGATCCGAAACTGGTAGTCCAGATAGTCCCGGACTTTGCGGCCGTTGATCTTGAGGAGGCGGTCCCCGGCCTTGAGGCCCAGGTAAGCTCCCAGGCCATCAGGCGCTACCGATTTGATCCGTATGCTCATCCTATCATTCTCTTATCTCGTGATTTGGACCGGCCCCACCTGCATCCTGCCAGGGTGATGGACTATTCAGGGGCTATGGCGCGGAGAATTTACTTCGTTTTGGCCCCAGGTGGCAGTCCTCTCCCGAAACGGCCAGGGAGTTTGAATGGCGAGGTGGCGGACCCTATACAGCCCTTCAAGACCGCTGGCATGACCCGTGCAATCAGGCGGGTAGGGAAAGTAAAAGCCCGTGAGCGACAACAACAGTTGGCGCCCGCCGGGTAATTCTTAGTCTATCAAGAATATCATCTTGATTCAATGATGCTTTGAAACTGTATGCGATAATGAACGAGATAGACAATCAGGAGGTGATCGTCTTACGGCTGAGGGTCAGATCAATAGGTCGATGGTTGTGCCGATGATCTCGTTGGCGGTGCGCACCACTGCGGCGTTGGCCTCAAACGCGTGTTGGGCCAAAGAAAGTTGGACCACGTCCTCAATGAGGTTACCGCTTGATACGCTGCTGCTCGATACCAGGTTGGCAATCGATTGACTGGTGCGTTCCAGCTGATCGAGGCTGGCCCGCATGCCGACGAGGGCGGTATCAATGGCCGGGATCATGTCAGTTTTCTTCCGGCTGGAAATCTAGCGCCATAGCACCGTTATCGGCGTCAGGTCCGACACCTTTAACCATCGCCGTTGGCTGGCACCAAGGATATGTTTGGGATCAAAATAAACATAATGCCTGAGGATGCTCAATGTGGGATGCATAGGGCATCTCCATGGCGGCATCAACAAAACGGGTTTGGATCGTCCACCGATCATCGATATGTCATCACCTTTAAGTTGAACCTACGCCCCACGCCAACTGCAGCCGAGTTTTCCCAGCCCTTTAGGAACAACCCTTGGCCCTGAGGGAAAGCAGGCCGTAGGTTATCCTCTTTCCTCAGGCCATTTTTAAAGGATGATGACGATGAATTTTTCGTATTTTAAACTGTTGTCGCTCCCGTTGTGGTTCGGGGCGCTCTCAGGCCAACAGCTCACCCTGGAAGATATTTTCCTTCATGATACCTATGCCGTCAAGTCGTTTCGGCTGGGCCCATGGGTGGAGGGCGGTGCGGCTTTCCTGGTAACCGAGGGCACCGATAGCGGCACGGTGATTCTACGGCAGGACCTGATTACTGGCAAGGAGACCCTCTTTATGGGCAGCACGGCCCTGCAGGTCAAAGATCGGGACGCGCCCATCAGCCTGGACGCCTATACCCTCTCCCCCGATGAACATTGGGTGCTGATGGCCAGTGGCAAGCGGAGCATCTGGCGGCGTTCTTCGGAGACCACCTACTATCTGCATGACCGCCGGACCGGCATCACCCGCCGCCTGGCCGCCGGGAACCGGCCCCAGTCCAACGCCCAGTTCTCCCCGGACAGCCGCCAGGTGGCCTATGTCATGGGCCATAACCTGTACGTTCACGATCTGGAAAAAGGGAGGACCCGCCAACTGACCAAGGACGGCAGCGAAACGATCATCAACGGCCAGGCCGATTGGCTTTACGAGGAGGAATTCTCCCTCACCCGGGCTTACGAATGGTCACCGGACAGCAAGACCATCGCCTTGCTCCGCTTCGACCAGGAGCGTGTCAGGGCCTATACCCTGGTCGATGAAATGGGCCAGTATACAGCCATGACGACGGTCCGTTACCCGAAGGTCGGTGAGCGCAACAGCGTGGTAACCCTGGGGCTGGTGGATGTTAAAAAGGGTAAGACGAGGTGGGTCGATCTGGGGCCGGAGCCCGATATTTATATCCCCCGCCTCACCTGGACGGGGAGGCCCGGCGAAGTGGCCTTCTACCGGCTGGACCGCCGCCAGCAGCGGTTGGAACTGGTCTTCGCCGACGCCCGTACCCGCAAGACCAGGGTGGTGGCCACCCAGACCGATTCGGCCTGGGTGGACGTGACCGATGACCTGCATTTCATCGATGAGGGCAACCGCTTCATATGGACGACGGAAGCGTCGGGCTACCGGCACATCACCATGAACGACCGGGAGGGGCGGTTGGTCCAACAGGTCACAGAGGGCCAATGGGAAGTCACCCGAATCATCGCCGTGGACGAAGTGGGACAGCTGATCACCTTCACCGGGAAAAAGGACGGCGCCACTGAGCAACAGGTCTACTCCATCGGGTTTGACGGCTCGCACTTGACCCGGCTCACCGATCCCGGGGGGTGGAACACCATCCAGTTTACGCCGGATTTCTCCCACTACATCCACAGGCGATCCGATCGAAACACCCCACCCATGGTCAGCCTGCACCTGAAATCCGGGGAGCGGGTGCGCTGGTTCGTAGAGGCGCCGGCACCGGCCCTGGCCGAGCTCGATCTGCCGCAATGGGACTTTTTCACTCTCACTACAACGGATGGGACGCGGCTGAATGCCGTCATCCTTAAACCCCCTGGTTTCGATCCCAACAGAAAGTATCCCACGGTGATCTATACCTATGGCGGTCCGGGCTCCCAGGTGGTTACGGACCGATGGGGGCCGTCGAGGGGCCGGGGCATGTGGCACCTCTACCTGGCGCAGGAGGGCTATGTCGTGTTGGTGATCGATAATCGCGGCACCGGGGGGCGGGGCAAGGCCTTCAAGAATCTGGTCTACGGCGACCTTGGCAAGTGGTCATTGCACGACCAGCTGGAAGGGGCCGCCTGGATCGCGCGCCAGCCCTGGGGTGACGGAGACCGTATCGGCATCTGGGGGTGGTCGGGAGGCGGCTACCTCACCGCCCTGGCCCTTACCGCCGGTTCAGGCAGCTTCAAAATCGGCATAGCCGTGGCGCCGGTGACCGACTTTCGCCTGTACGACACGGCCTGGACCGAGCGATACATGGGCCTGCTGCCGGAGAACGCCGCCGGTTACGATTCGGCCGATGTGCTCAGCTATGTCCACCGGTATCAAGGGGGCCTGCTCCTGATCCACGGCACGGGGGACGACAACGTTCACGCCCAGCACAGCTGGCAACTGATCCGGGCCCTGGTGAATCGAGATGCGCCCTTTGACATGATGATGTACCCCGGCAAGAATCATGGCCTGCCCGGCGTAACCTACCACCTATACAGCAAGCTGACCGCCTTCATCAGGGAGCACCTCTGATGGGGGGACCAGGGGTGGGGCCAACGATGCCTTTCGCGCAGGAGGCGCAGATAACGTATCAGGCGAAAGGGTGGGGTGGCATAGAGACAGGGGCAGTGGCAGATAGCCGAGAGCAATGGGTAAGGGGGTCATCGGGAGGCGGAACCTCAGGGTCGAACGGCTCGAAGCCGCGAGTCTGAGTAACTTGGCTGACCTGGTTGTAGAGGGGCTCGTAGGT
>JADFNF010000134.1 GCA_022563485.1 Fidelibacterota bacterium
GTGGAGGACCGCATCGGTTCGCCGGATATCCCGTTCATCATTCGCTTTTACCGTAGCCTGCGGGAGCATTTCACTCCCGGCGAATGGCTGCGGTGGCTCTCGCTGGGACTGTTCGTGGTCGGGGCTGGTTTCGCCCTGAGCCGTATTGCCGGCCTCAGGCTGGTGGCGCACCTGGTTTGGCCGGGGATGGTCATCATCGCCCTGCTGGCCCTGGTAGCTGTGGATAGCCTCGTTACGGCCAACCGCACCAGGGAAGGTATTATTTATGTCGAACAGGCGCTGGTTTACTCCGCCCCGTCCGGCCGGTCTACCCGGCTTTTTGAACTCCACGAGGGCCTCAAGGTGACGATTATCGAGCAGGGCGATCAATGGTACCAGATCGAGCTGCGCGATGGCAAGAGCGGCTGGCTTTCGGAGGATCAGCTGCGGGCGTTGTAGCGGTTGAGCACCCCCCTCCGCTTCGGCGGCTGCCCCTCCCCCACCGAGGGAGGGGACCTCACAAAGTGAATGGGGTGGGTGGCTGTAGTAACACTCACGAAGGCTGATAACCTGCCTGGGGTTGTTGTTAAATTGCACCCGGAAAGGATTTGGATAAGGAAGGGTTATGTCTGGCCATAGCAAATGGGCGACCATCAAACGCAAGAAGGCCGCCACCGATGCCAAGCGCGGGGCGGTGTTTACCCGCATCATCAAGGAAATGACGGTGGCGGCCCGTATGGGTGGTGGTGATCCCGCTACCAATCCCCGGCTCCGTCTGGCCATTTCCCAGGCCAAAGGGGCCAATATGCCCCAGATCAATGTTGAGCGGGCCATCAAAAAGGGTACCGGCGACCTGCCCGGTGTCCGATACGAAGCGCTCACCTACGAGGGGTATGGTCCCGGGGGCACGGCTATTCTCATGGATGTGCTCACCGACAACAAGAAGCGAACGGTGGCCGATATTCGCCATCTGATCAGCAAGTACGGGGGGAACCTGGGGGAATCGGGGAGCGTCGCGTGGCAGTTCGAAAACCGGGGCACCCTCACCATCGACGGGACCGGCGTAGCCGAAGACGACCTCTTTGATGTGGCGGTAGAATACGGCGCCGACGAGATCGAAGAGGATGAGGGCCAGTTCATCATCACCGTGCCGGCGGAACAGGCCTACCATCTGCAGAGCGCCCTGGAAGAGCGGGATATTCAGGTTCAATCGGTTGAGGTGGGCCTGGAACCCACCAGCACCGTAGATGTGACCGGCCCGGATGTCCGGCGGCTGCTCCAACTGCTGGATGCCTTGGAGGAAAATGAGGATATCGAGAAAGTTTATTCCAACTGCAATATTGCTGAGGAGGAGTTGGCTGGCTATTCCACCCCGATCTGATCGGCGCGGAACTCCCCTGTCCGAATCCTTTGGGGACCTCCACCATGCGCATTCTGGGCATTGATCCGGGTATCCGTTGCACCGGCTATGGCCTGATTTCGGTGGACAGCCGGGAGCCCACCCTGGTGGACTACGGCACCATCAGGCCACCCACCGCCGGACCCATCGGCCGGCGCCTGTCGGTGATCTACGATGACCTTGCCCAACTCATCGATACCGGCGCGCCGGACGAGTTGGCCATTGAGGATAGTTTTTACGGCGTCAATGTCAAGTCGGCCCTCATTCTAGGTCAGGCACGAGGGGTGGCGATCCTCTGTGCCGCCCACCATCGGCTGCCTGTGGGTGAGTACGCTCCACGAAAGGTCAAGTTAGCCACCACCGGCAACGGCGCCGCCGCCAAAGAGCAGGTCCAGATGATGGTTCAACGCATCCTGAACATGGATCACCCGCCCACGCCCATGGACGCCTCCGACGCCCTGGCAGTGGCCATCTGTCACCATCAGCAGTTACGCCTCGTGGGGTCAGGCGCAGCTTCGGGGAATCCACGCGGATGATTGTCCGGCTGGCAGGACAGATCATTGAAAAGCATCCGGACCATCTGGTTCTGGACGTCAATGGAGTCGGTTACCACGTCTGGATCACCCTCAATACCTATGAAAAGTTGCCTGAGCAGGGGGCGGCGGTCACCCTCCTGATCCACCACCAGGTTCGCGAGGACAGCCAGGAACTGTTCGGTTTTGCCCAGGCCCAGGAACGTGAGTTATTCGAGCACCTGATCGGCATCAGCGGTATTGGGGCCAAGACGGCCATCACCGTTTTGAGTGGCGCTCTGCCGGAGGAGCTGCGCCGCCGGGTCCAGGAAGAGGATGAACCGGCTTTGACGGCCATCAAGGGCATTGGGCCCAAGATGGCTCGGCGGATCATCACCGAGCTGCGTGATACCTTCGGGCCTCAGTTCCCGGCTGGGGACCCGGCCGGGCATGAGGGAGCTGGGGCGTCGCGGGATATCTTTGCCCAAGCGGTGCAAAGCCTGGAGGCCCTGGGGTACAAACACTCAGAGGCGTACCGGGCAGTGCGGTCGGCGCAGAAGCGGGTCGCTGATGAGGCTCCCATCGAAGACCTAATCCGGGCGGCTCTCAGTGGGAGCTAGCCCGGTGAAGCGCACCGCCCTATATCCCCGGCACGTGGCGCTCGGGGCGAAAATGGCCCCCTTTGGCGGGTACGACATGCCGATTCAGTACGCCGGTATCCGGGCCGAGCACCAGGCCGTGCGGTTGTCGGTGGGGGTGTTTGATGTCTCCCACATGGGGGAATTCCGGATCAGCGGACCCGGTGCCCGGGACTTTTTGCAGGCTGTGACGGTCAATGACGTGGCCGCCCTGGGACCGGGCGATGTCCACTACAGCGCCATGTGCTATTCCGATGGCGGCATCGTGGACGACCTCCTGCTCTACCGCCGGGCCGATCACTATCTCATGGTAGTGAACGCGGCCAATATCGACAAGGATTTCGATTGGCTGCGATCTAATGTTTCCGGCAACGTCGCCCTGGAGAATATGTCCCCAGGGATCGGGCTCATCGCCGTCCAGGGGCCGGCCAGCCGGGAGCTGGTGAGCGCAGTCCTGAGCCGGGACCTGTCGAACTTGGCCTTCTACCACTTTCTGGAGGGGGCCGCCTATGGCGCAGAGCTGCTCATCAGCCGCACCGGCTACACCGGCGAGTTGGGCTTCGAACTCTATAGCGACCCGGAGACCACCCTCCGTCTATGGGATGATCTCTTTACGGCTGGACAGCGCCATGACGTCGTGCCGGCGGGACTGGGCGCCAGGGACACGCTCAGACTGGAGATGGCCTACCGCCTGTACGGCAATGATATCACGGCCGAGTCCAACCCCATCGAGGCGGGCCTGGGTTGGATCACCAAACTGGACAAGGGGCCCTTCATCGGCTCGAAGGCCATCGCCCGGGTGCGGGAGAACGGCCCGGCTCGCCGGATGGTGTCCTTCACCCTGGAGGAGCGGGCCATCCCACGGCCCGGCTATACCCTGCAGGTCGATGGCGAGCCGGTGGGCGCGGTCACCAGCGGCACCCAGTCCCCCACCCTCAAACAGGGTATCGGGTTGGGCTATGTGGCCCGATCCTTTTCCAAGCCGGGCACGTCCCTACATGTCGATATCCGGGGCAGGCTGGCCCCAGCCAAAGTCGTGAAGCCCCCTTTCGTGAACCAAACGAGCCTGATGGCTTAGGCCGGGGGACCCAGACATGCTATTGTCCTCGCCATCCGGTCAACCTACATTAGGGCCATGACCACGTCCCCCACATCCGACCGCCGCATTGAGGTCTTTGCCGTCCTGTTGATGGCCCTTTCAACCTTCACTCTCCTCAGCCTGGTGACCTATAACCCCCTGGAAGAACCGACGATCTCCGAGGATGTGGCTATTCACAATATTATGGGCATCGCCGGGGTCTACATCTCCCATTATCTCATCAAGTTCTCTCTCGGCTACGTGTCGATAGTCTTTCCCATCTTCGGCCTGGTCTGGGGCGTGTGGCTGCTGGTGAAGCGGGAATTCGGGCCTATCTGGAGGCTCACCGGGTATGGGCTCCTGCTGGCGCTCCTCACGGCGGTGGGGGTAGGTCTGTCCGAAGCACCCCTGGTGTTCGAAGGTCGCGGCGATTTTACCTCAGGGGGATTGGTGGGGGGCGTGGGGGCCAAACTGCTCTACGATTTCCTCGGGATCATCGGATCGGTGGTCTTCCTGGTCACCGGCTTCTTCCTGGTGACCAGTGGCTATTTGCGGTGGGAAGTCCGGGCCTTTCTGGTCCAATCCATGAGTCGTCTGGAAGTATGGTACGCAGCATGGCGGGATCGCCGCCGCCGGGAGGCAACCATGATCGAGTCTCGGTCCTATGCCCGGGGCATCAGGTCGCCGAAAAAACGGCCCGGCGTTTCCGGGAGGACCAGGCGGCCGGCTATTCCGGCCGTGGGGCAAGTTCCTTCGACACCCAGGCCGACCGGTAAGCCGGGAGCTGACGCCGGGGGCGAGTCTATTCCCATTGAGGAGCAGCAGGCCATCGCCACGAGCGACATCGATACCATGGAGGAGCGCCATACCACCTGGCGGCAATACAACTTCCCCTCACTCGACCTGTTGGCTGAACCGCCCAGCATGGAAAAGACCGAATCCCGCGAGGAACTTTTGGAAAAAGCGACCCAGTTGGAGCGGGCGCTGGCCACCTTCAAAGTCCAGGGGAAAGTGGTGCGCATCTCGCCGGGGCCGGTGATTACCCTCTTTGAGGTGGAGCCGGGTGAAGGGGTGCGGGTCAATAAGATCACCGTCCTGGCCGATGACCTGGCCCGGATCATGAGCGCCGAGCGCATCCGCATCATCGCCCCCATCTCGGGCACCAAGCATGTGGGGGTGGAGATTCCCAATCGTCAACCGGCCACGGTCTATCTGCGCAGCATTATCAGCTCCGATACCTACGTGGCTTCCCGGTCGCCCCTCACGGTGGCCCTGGGCAAGACCACCACGGGCGAGGCGTTCTGCTTTGATCTGGCCCGCATGCCCCATCTGCTCATCGCCGGGACCACCGGCTCGGGCAAGTCGGTGACCATCAATGCCATCATTACCTCGCTGCTGTACCGGGCCAAGCCCGATGAGGTGAAATTCATCCTTATCGATCCGAAGAAGCTGGAGCTCTCTTCCTACCGGGCCCTGGAGGGCTACCACCTCATCACCACCCCCGGCGTTGGGGAATATGTGATCACGACGGCCAAGAATGCCATCGCGGCGCTGAAGGCGGCCCTTCGGGAGATGGATCGGCGCTACGCCCTGTTTACCGAGGCCAGTGTGCGAAATATCGAGGAATACCGGGCTAAATCGGCCCAGGATCCGGCCCTGGAAACGGTACCTTACATCGTGGTCATCATCGACGAACTGGCCGATCTGATGATCACCTCCGGCAAGGAGGTGGAGGAGCCCATCACCCGCCTGGCTCAGATGTCCCGGGCCGTCGGTATTCACCTGGTCATTGCCACCCAGCGCCCGTCGGTAGATGTTATCACCGGCCTCATCAAGGCCAACTTTCCGGCCCGCATTGCCTTCCAGGTGGCCTCCAAAATCGATTCCCGGACCATTCTGGACCAGATGGGCGCTGAAAAGCTGCTGGGCCGTGGGGACCTGCTCTTTCTTCAGCCGGGCACTTCCGAGCCGGCCAGGATGCACGCCGCCTTTATCTCCCTGGATGAGATCATGGATATATTGCACTTCATTCAGGAGCAGCCCCACCCGGAAGAAATTTTTCTGCCCGAGGCGCCTGATAGCGAGGGAGGGGGAGATATCACAATCACCGGCGAGCGTGACGAACTGTTCGAGGAGGCAGCCCAGCTGGTCATCTCCCAGCGGCAGGCATCAGTCTCCATGCTCCAGCGGCGGTTCTGCATCGGTTACAGCC
>JADFNF010000135.1 GCA_022563485.1 Fidelibacterota bacterium
GCGTCCCGGGTGGAGTCCTCCCCGGCAATGACGAACCAGGTCCGGGGGGTGGTTTTGCCCAGCAGCCCCTGGATCATTTTGGTGGTGAAGTCCTCTTCCGGCAGGGTGTAAGTGAGGAGGGTATCGGCCACCCGGCCTGAGTCGGCGGGATCAGTGATGAGCATGGGGCTGTCCTGACCGAAGGAGGGTATGGGGACCAGTCCCGCCACCTGAACCGTCATGGCCCCATTGGTGGGGGGCGGGTCAAGGGCGGCCTGGGATGACCCTGGGGTGTTGATCATGGCGGCCAGGAGGGCCGGAGCGCCCAGTCCCCCTATGAAAATGCGCATGCGCTCGATTTCGGTGCCGTAGATCACGTGGACCACCAGGGCCCCCATGAAGAACATGAGCAGCCCCCGGATGACCACGCCGGTGAGGTAGGCCGGGGCCATCCCCTGGACCTCCAGGTTGGGCAGGTCGACGTTCACCAGTTTCACCAGCACCGGCAGCATGGCCGCCGAGCCCCCAATAAACCATCGTTCGAATTTGTTCATATCCGGCCCCCTTTCAGGCGAGATTGGCCAGGTATTCCTGCGCCGCTTTTCGGCCGCTGGCTACCAGGGCCGCGATTTTCTGTTCGCTCAGCTTGAACTCGGTAGTCTGGACCCCGATAGTGTCGATAAAGATGGTCCGTTTCCTGTCGTGTTCGGAGAGGTGCACGCGGTTGGCCGCCGCCATAAGAAAACCGATGAGGGCGCCGGTGTAGCTCTTGATGTTCTTAATCTTCAAGGTCGGCAGGTCGGCGCCGGTCTTATAGTGTTCGATTTCGGTGCGGGAGTCGAGGCGGAGCCCCAGGGTGCGGGGGTTGACGTGCCCGTTGCCCCCGTCGGCACCGTCCAGATAGGCTGGCTGGTCAAAGAGGTCCACCGGGTAATTCCAGGTGACCCCCCCGTCCACCATCACGTCCCCCTCCGAGGTGCGCACCGCCCGGTAGTAGAGGGGGATGCTCATGGAGATGCGCACCGCCTGGCGGACTTCCATGTCCCGGGTGTCGTCCCGTTCGTGGGAGAAGACTTCCGCCCGCTGGCGTGAGAGATTGGTCCCCACCACATAAAGGTCCGGGAACCCCTGGTCCCGAGCCCACCGGTGGTGCTCGCCGAAGGTGATACGGGCGTTGCCGGTTCTCTCGGCGATGAGCTGGCCGATCCACTTGCGGAAGGCATCCCCCTTGTTGAAGCCGAACTGCCTGATGAGGCGTAGGGCGTCACGGATCACCCCTCTGGTGTTGTCGGCAAAGCTCTCGAAGTTGGTGCGGGCCACAATATCGCTCACCTCCTGGGCGGTGTAGCCCATGGCCAGGAGAGTGGCGGTAATGGCGCCGGCCGATGTGCCTCCCACCCGGGTTACTTCCTTGAGGTGGTCCCCGGCCTCCAGTTCCAGCAGGGCTCCGCCATAGGCGATACCCTTGACGCCTCCTCCTTCAAATACGAGATTCTTGATGACCATGCGGTCCCCCGATCCGGTTTGGTGGTTGGGTTGGGTATGTATGTCAAAAGTAGGCATTACCGGCGGTTATGGCAAGGTATTATTCACATGGTCCAGTTCTATCTTGGGGTGTTCCGAAGGATCAGGGCCGGCAGCTTCCCCTGCTGCGCCGTCGCCACCGGGATCAGGGGCAGGAGGAGTCAGTCAAGCAGGATATCGGCGGGCTGGGGTGCCAGGGTGGCGGGGACCGGTGCACCATCCGTCCGCCGCAACTGTCGCCTGTGCGCCGCGGCTGCGAATAAGGGTTGACGCCTGGAGCAATATTTATTATCGTCCACCCCGTGATACCTATCGTTATTGGTATATAGGGTGCCTCATATGTAGATGCCCGCTAAGCATTGGAAGGGAGATTATGGATAGACAGTCGCAGACGTGGCGTTCCAATGACTCGGGGTGGCAGCCGGAATGACGACTTTGGCAAAGGCCCCCGGGCCCCTGCGCGACGCTCCTTTAGGGACCAGCGCCGGATTGGATCCACCGGCCCCGGCCATCGAATTCGACCGCTTGACCCAGGTGGGCTCCGTCCTGAAGACCCTGGGGCACCCGGTGCGGCTTCAAATCATTCAGTACCTGGCGCAGGGAGAGCAACGCGTCTCCCATATTCAGGACCACATTGGCCTGTCCCAGCCGGCGACCTCCCAGCAGCTGCGCCTCATGACCGACCATTCCATCCTGGCCCGCCACCGGGAAGGCAACCTGGTCTACTACCGATTGGCCAACGATTTTATCTGGAAGATCCTGGATTGTATGCAAAACTTGAGCGCCAGGCTGAGTTCTGGCCAAAGGAGCCTCGAACAGATGAGCGAAAAAGCAGAAGGAAAGTTACCATGACCGAAGTGGCCTTTGACCAGGAGCTGGATTGCCAGGGCATGCTGTGCCCGCTACCTATCCTGAAGACGAAAAAAGTGATCGACACCATGGAAGTCGGCAAGGTGTTGAAAATGTTGTCCACCGATGCGGGCTCGGTCAATGACATGATCGCCTGGACCCATCAGACCGGCCATGAGCTGGTCTACTCGGAGCGCAACGAGAGACTATACACCTACTACGTCAGAAAAACATAACCGGAACAATTAAATGAGGGTCTACAGCAATGGAAGAGAAACCCAAACCTAAAAGACTGGCCCTGGTGGCCTCGAAGGGGACCCTGGACTGGGCCTACCCTCCGTTCATCCTGGCATCCACCGCCGCAGCCATGGGCTGGGAGGTTGCCATATTCTTCACCTTCTACGGCCTTACGTTGCTGAAAAAGGAGCTGACGGCCAAGATTTCCCCCGCCTCCAATCCGGCCATGCCCATGAAGCTGCCCTTTGGTCCGGAGGCGCTGCAGAACATGAATATCTCCCTGCCAAATATGCTCATGGCCAACGTCCCCGGTTTTGAGTCGGTGGCCACGTCCCTGATGAAGCAGTCGTTCAAGAAAAAGGGTGTGGCCACGATTGAGGAGCTGCGCGATATGTGCCTCGACGCCGGGGTCACGCTCATCAGCTGCCAGATGACCCAGGAGGTGTTCGGCTTCAAGGACGAGGAATTCATCGACCGCATCGATCACGGCGGTGCAGCCACGTTCCTGGACTTTGCCTCCACGGCCGATGTATCCCTGTTCATCTGAGAGTGGCCAGCCGGTCTTTCCAGCCTAGCCGCATCCCAGGGGATGGCCCATGCCGATGGGGTTAAGGTTGTTGGATATGGGGGACGTCAGGCCGTTGCGGTCCTAGAGCATTTATTATAGGATCGCCGACGCCATGACCCCCAAAAGCGATGCCGGAAGAGGGTCCGCATTTATGGTTTATTTACCAGTGGATAAGGGAGCAGCCCCACAATCCCTAAATTAGACCCTGCCGGGCAGTCATGCTTGTGGCTCGGGACGCAGCTCCCCGGAGAATTCCCTGCGGATGAAGTATCGACACATGAATTTTCTGTTCAGGTATCATCTGTCGTAAAATACAATGAGGGGCAGGTTAACGCGGCGGGTAATTGGCCCATGATGACCCATTTGCGACTTCGCTGGCACCCTTTAGAGGAGGCGGCAATTAAACCTTGGAAACGCTGAATATTTCGCTTAGTTTTTAGTCCTGCGAATCTCAATGTCGTTAATCGATAAATATAGGTGACTAACTTGGAACTTCATCCTTATAAATTACTGAATTGGTTTTAATCAATGGATAGAGACAGGTATATTTCAGAAACAAGGAGTGGAGACAATCCCGGTTCTTGTATGATGGTTCCGACTGGAGCATTTGGTAGGAAAAATATAGGGATCGGTCATTTTGGTTGGGATCTCAACCCCTGTAATTCTCATTTAGAAGAATTAGCTAAATATGTAAAAGATGGATTCGGCAGTAATTCGCCTCTAAAAGCTAATATATTTTCAACTACGGGAGTTAGTGACGGCATTTCTATGGGTTATGATGCAATGAGACATTCATTAGTTTCCAGAGACTTGGCAGCTTTAACTCTTATAAATCATGTTTCGGCCACCCCTTATGAAGGTCTTGTTTTAATACCTGGTTGTGATAAAAATATGCCTGCTTCCGCAATGGCGTTGTTACATTTAGATATTCCAGGCTACATTGTATGTGGGGGGAGTATCAGACCGGGCAACTTAAATGGGAATGATATTGATATTGTTAATTCGTTTATTGCAACAGGGGAACTTGAAAAAGGGACGATCTCCGAAGCTGAGAGAATGAATATTGTTAAAAATGCATGCCCTGGGTCTGGTGCTTGTGGAGGAATGTATACTGCAAACTCAATGTTTACAATTTTTGAAGCAATGGGATTGACAACCTTAGGGAGTTCATCTACATTGGCTGATAATAAAGAAGATGAGTGTAGGAATGCATATAAAGTGATGGAGAATTTGCATAAGCATGCCCTAACACCATCAAATGTTGTAAATAAAGCTTCTTTTGAAAACGCTGTGAGAATAATTTCTGTTCTTGGAGGTTCAACAAATCCAATTTTACATCTACTTGCAATGGCAAGGGCGGGAAAAATTGATTTTACAGAGGATGATTTTGAAAGGGTATCAAGGGAAACCCCCTTTATTGGGAATTTAATGCCATCGGGAGTTTATAGAATGAAGGAATTATCTGAAGCAGGAGGGACGCCTACTGTTTTGAGATACATGCTTGAAAATGGATATTTGGACGGGAACGTCATGACTATTAGTGGAAGATATTTGGGAGAGGAATTAGAAAATATAATTTATGACGAAGATAAACTTTTGAAAAGTGGCGTGATTACCTCATTTCAAGAACCCCATTTGGAAAGAGGCCATCTTGTACTTTTACGAGGAAATATCGGAACTGGTTGGACTAAGGTTTCTGGATCTGGAATTCAATCATATGAAGGAAGTGCAGTTGTATTTGATAGCGAAGCAGAATTTCACGAGGAATGGGGTGAGAGAGTAAAGGGAGAAGGAGATTTTGTTATCATTCGATATGAAGGACCTAAGTCTTCCCCCGGTTGCCCTGAAATGTTAAAACCTTCAACTAAATTAGCGGGTAAATTTGGCAATAAAGCCAAGATAGGATTAATGACCGATGGCAGATTCTCGGGAGGATCTATCGGCGGCACTCCCATAATAGGCCACGTAGATGAAGCGGTAGATAATGGACTCATTGGGATTATTCAAAATGGAGATAAGATAATAGTCAATCCTGGTAGTAACGAAATGAATTTGTTAGTTGATGAAGGGGAAATAGAATCAAGAGTAAGCGGTTGGAGATTGCCTCAAAAAGTAAAAGCAAGGATAGAGAATTCCCCCATTGACTTACAACATTATCACCATAACACTTCCCCGGTAAGAATGGGCGCTTCCATGCTCTTCAATTAATATTTCAAAAGAATCAGGTACCAAAACGATATTCCTCAAGGTCAATTTTCCATCCATGCCACTTTTAATCCAAGGCTCCGTACCGGTAACAACCCATTCTCCTACTATCGTTGTGCTATAGGCTAGGGAGTATTACTTTAGGTATAACTTTCTAACCTGGCATGTGCTTTTAAGTTTGACTACGTCTGTTTATCTGTCAAAAATCTATTGAACCGATAGATAGTATGATTCTTATATTCTTCTTAAATTCAGTCATTCCGTGGCCTGTCCCTGCATGGATAGGTTCAGACACTTTTAGACACTTGGGGCTGAGAACTAAGAGAACCATCACACGTTTCCAAGGCCTGGCTGACGCCTACCCTGAGTCGACCCTTCACGTGGAGTATGACCCGCGGGATATCCTCCCATACTT
>JADFNF010000136.1 GCA_022563485.1 Fidelibacterota bacterium
CAACTCCTCCAGGCGCTCACAATGGTTGGGATATCCGTCGGCACAGGGCTTGCATTGGCCGCACCAGAACATCTCCTCGGCACAAACTGCCTCGCCGATCTCGAATTGCCGGCCGGTACGCCTATTAATGGCCCCCTCGCCCACCCCGACAACTTCTCCTGAAAATTCATGTCCCAAGGTGGCGGGGAAGGCGGTCAGGCCGGGATAGAAGATGTAGCCGTCGGAATCGCTCTGAAGCATGTGCACATCGCTACCACAAATCCCGCAAGCCCGCACCTTGATCAGCACTTCCTCCGGGCCCGGTGTGGGATTCTCTTTCTCAATTATTTCTATGCGTGGATTACGCCACACCTGGCTGCCCAGATACGTTAGTTTCCCTTCGACATCTTTGGACCCCAGTTTGAAATCCGGTCTTGGGTCCCATTCCGCATTTAAACATACTGCTCTCATATTGCCATTCCTTACAGGGGTAGCTGGTAATCAAATCGGTCGAAAATCTAATTCAGTGCCTTAACTGACGAGCGCTCCACCAGGTTCGACTTCAGAACAATGCGCCGCGGTTCACCGTTTTCCCCCCGAATCCGGGAGAGGATCAATTTTAGGCTTTCGCGCCCCAACTCATAGATCGGCTGGAGCATGGTGGTCAGGGAGAAGGTGGTGAACGGAAGATCATCATAGCCCACCAGTGAAATGTCACCCGGGATGTCAAGGCCCAGGTCTCGGGCTGTGGAGTAGATCAACCGGGCGATCCGATCGTGCCCGGCAAATATTGCCGTATACCTATCCCGGCGATCCAATAATGAGCTGATGTACTCCTGGTAATGTTCATTTGAAAATGGGCCGGCTTCCGCTATGACGATCTCCGGGTCCACCGGAATGTCATTCTGGGCCAGTGCGGCCTGATAGCCTTCAAGCCGTTCCCGTTCGGTGCTTAAGGCACTGTTTAGAATGATGGCAATCCGTCGATGTCCCATTTTAATCAGGTAGCTGGTGAGATCGAGGGCTCCTTGAAAATTATCTGTGGTCACATGGTCAACGGCCATGCCTGGAATGGTTCGGTCGGCGAGGACCACCGGGATATCTCTTCTGGTAAATTTTTCGATGAACAGCCGATTTCTTTCAACGGGGTTGGCCGTTGGTATAAAAATAATGCCGCTGACCTGTGCTTCAATCAAGCGGTCGGCGTGCCGGTTTGCCATAATATACGAGTCGTCGGTGTTGCACAGAATCAGGCTATGGCTTTGGCGGGCCGCCTCGTCTTCGGCGCCGCGTGCCAATTCAGGAGCATATCCGGTTCGGATATCCGGAATTAATATTCCTATGATGGTCCGCTTCCCATTTTCTTTTTTCCGATCTAAAACGTAGGTCCCCAGTCTTCTATGCCTTACCAGGTAACCAATATTGACCAAATTGCCCACTGCCTGCCTGATGGTGGCCCGGGCCAATCCGGTTAGCTGCCCTAGTTCTTTCTCAGTGGGCACCTGATCGTCAGGCCTGAATACGCCCTGGTCGATCTGTTCCATCAGCCAGGTCTGCAGCTGGAAATACTGAGGGATGGGGCTACTTTTATCAATGATCATTGTATTGAGCAGGTGCCTGTATTGTCTATTTGTCTATACAATAATACTGCCGGGAATACGGCCTGTCAAGTAGATTTCATTCCTGGCCGGGCGCCTGCCTAGCCAACGTCTTAGCTTCCTCTGCCGCGCAACCTATATCCATATCTACCAGTTTGGCGCCACCGCCTTCCTGGGTGTTCGTTTAATCGGTTATAAACCTAAATAATTTAATACTCTACGTTAGTGGATCAAGCCACTCAAGTCCATCCATACCGCCCGGTGGCCGCCTGGCACAGGCCTGGATGTAAAATAAATTTCCAACGGTTCCCATTTCTCTAAACGGTTGCATTTCTTGCCACCGGTCATGGTTGAATCTCACCGCAATCATTTGTCTAGATGATTATACCTTTGCTCCCTGGCATCCAACGGTGGGTCGTCGATGGTACAGGTATTGTCGATAATCCGCACCACCGCCACCGCAGGGCCATGGCGAAGGTGGGGCAGGTTTTTAAGTAATAAAAAATAATTTCCTACCACCCCCATTTAACTTGTTAATATACAACATCTCGAAACTAATCCCCTCGTTGGGGTATATTGAGCTGTTGGTACAGTAGTAACCGTGGAGGTGTACAGTGAGGTGCAAGTCATTTCTAGTCGCTATATCTTTAGGGCTGGTTTTTGTTGGGCAAGTAATCGGCCAGGAGCATCGGGTGACCGGGGAGGTGATTTCCGGGGAGACCAGGGATCCGTTGCTGGGAGTTAATATTGCCGTACAGAATACAGACATAGGGACCACTACTGATCTCTATGGGCAGTATGTGCTGGAGGGTATTTCGCCTCAAGACATACTAGTATTCACGTATATCGGTTACCAGGATGAGGAAGTTGCCATCGATGGCCGTGGAGTGATTGATCTCGTCCTGACGCCGCAAGCCCTTTCCGGTGAAGATGTGGTGGTGATTGGGTATGGTACTATGCAACGGCGGGATATTACCAGTTCCATTTTCTCACTGAAAGAGGGGAGTTTTACTCAAGGTAATAACACCGATCTACAGTCGATGCTGCAGGGGCGGGTGCCGGGCGTGGTTATCACTTCGAGCAATGGTGACATAGGGGCCGCACCGTTGATCCGTATCCGGGGAGGCACATCTATTTCGGCGGGAAACGGACCGTTGATTGTGATTGATGGGGTGCCTATTGATTATAGTTCAGGGACTCCCGACGGTGTTACCGGTGGGCAGGAAGTCACCGGTGGTAACCGGGATAACCCCCTGAGCATGGTGAACCCGTACGATATCGCCTCCATTGACATCTTGAAAGACGCCTCCGCAGCCGCCATTTACGGTGCCCGGGGAGGGAACGGCGTGATTCTGATTACTACGAAGACAGGGAAAGTCGGAGCCGGTGGTTCTGCTTTGACTTACAATACCTATACCAGTTATGCGACCCAGTCTAAAAAACTGGACTTATTATCGGCTAGCGAATACAAGGCTTATGCGCAGAGGGTTGCCGATGCTAGAGTTATAATTGAACAAGATGACGATACTACAAAATATTATGAATATATTGGTACAAATTTTGGATCAGACGACACTGACTGGCAGGATGCGATTGTCAGGACAGCGCGTACTACCAGTCATGACGTGGCCTTCAGTGCCGCCACCGATCTGACTCAGTATCGGATTTCATTGAACTACCTGGATGAGCAGGGCATTGTGTTGGGTTCCGAACGGCAACGAATCTCAGCCCGCTTGAATATCAACCATAAAATGCTCAATGAAAAATTGCGATTGGCAGTGCGCATTAACCCCACCTACATTGTGCAAGCTAATGTGCCCTATCAACAGTCGGCGGGTTTCCAGGGTGGTGTGTTTTCAAACGTCTTCAAGCAGAATCCTACCCGCCCGCTGTATGATACCACTGGAGCATATTTTGAGCATCCGACGTCCAATACTATCCGGAATCCGGTGGCCCTGGCCAACGAAATAGATGATACCACTGAGAAACTGCGTATCTTTGCCAATGCAACCGCAGAATATGAAATAGTCCCGGGGCTGAGTGCCAAGATAAACCTGGGATTGGATCGCACTAACGCCACCAGGTTTATATACCAACCTAGTTCGTTACCTTATATGGCCGAGATTGGTGGGAGAGCTGATCTGAGAGAAAATCAGAATCAATCAGTGCTTTTTGAGTCGACGCTGAATTATAAAGCGGATCTGGGCGATTCGCGGATTGAGACCTGGGCCGGATATACCTATCAGGAGTTCGAAATTCAGGGGTTTGGTACCAGTGCGGAAGGTTTTGTCGTCGATACTTGGAAATTTAATAACCTCTCGGGGGCCTCCAGTTTTCCAACTCGACCCTATTCGTTCAAGGAAGATAACCGACTGGTCTCCTTCCTCGGACGCGTCAATTATAACATGGCTGATAAGTTTCTGCTTAGTGCCGCCCTCCGGCGCGAGGGGTCGTCCCGCTTCGGAGCCGATACTAAATGGGGTATTTTCCCATCCGGGTCTGCGGGATTCAGGATCACCGATGACCTAAAGGTTAGAGCAAGTTGGGGCGTCACCGGCAACCAGGACATAGGGAATTACCGCTCCTTGGTTTTCCTTGGCTCGGGAGACAATGCCGTAATCGGGAGCGAGTTATTGACTGGTGTTGGCCCGACCCAGTTGGCCAATCGCGATCTGAAATGGGAGGAAACCAGCCAGTTGAATCTGGGGGTGGACTTCAATTTATACCGGGACCGACTTTCAGGTTCGGTCGATGTGTATAGTAAAACGACCAAGGATCTGTTGCTGGAGCTTACTTTGCCGCAGCCGGCAGTGGCCCCCACCGGACTGTTTAATGTGGGCACGGTAGAAAACAAAGGGCTGGAGGTAACGCTGACTACGGTGAATGTCTCCACTCCGGATTTCTTCTGGCGGACCAGCTTCAATTTTGCCGTGAACCGCAATGAAGTGATCAGCCTTGGTACGGCAACGGCTGAAATTCTCACCGGTCGAGTCAGTGGAGCCGGGTTATCCGGTGTGGATGCCCAGGTTATCAGACCAGGCGAACCGTTAGGAACATTCTACGGCTTTCAATTCTCCGGATATGATTCCCTGGGAGAAGAAATACTAACCAATGGCGTCTGGGATAGCGGCGAATCATTCACGGATCTGAATAATAACGGTATTTGGGATGTTGCCGAAACATTATTAACGGATTACAATAGTAACGGTGTCTGGGACGACGACGAAGAATACACTGATCTGGGCGATGGCGCCGGGGGAGCTCCCAACGGTGTCTGGGATGTAGGCGAACCATTCGTGGACACCCCGGATGATCCTAACAGTAGCTTGGATAACGGTGTCTACGATGAAGGCGAAGTTTTCACGGATCTCAATGGTAACGGTGTCTGGGATGGCGATCCATTAAAGGATAGCAATGGGAACGGAATTTGGGACGCCGCCGATACATTCACGGATACGGATGGTGACGGTGTCTGGAACAAGGCCGAACCGCTCGACGAACGGCGCATTATAGGCAATGCTCAACCGTCCTTTACCTGGGGTATTTCAAATACCATTACCTATGGGAACCTGGACTTCAGCTTCTATATCAATGGTGTGCAGGGAGTGGATATTTTTAACAATACCGCTATGGAATACCAGCGGCCTTCCAACATCACCAATGGCATTAATCTCCTGTCGGGGGCGTTGGATGATGTGGATGACGGAATGGGGTATCTGGCCTCGGTTAGATTCTCGGATCGGTGGATAGAAGATGGATCGTTCATCCGGTTGCAGAATGTTACCCTCGGGTACACCTTTAACACGGATCGGTTCAATAAATTGCGGCTCTACGTGAGTGCCGATAACCTGTTTGTGTTGACCAAATACACGGGTTATGATCCGGAAATCAACACGTTCGCATCGGGAACCGTACCTTCCTTGGGGATTGATTACACTAACTATCCTCGAGCCAGGACGTTCACGGTCGGTTTGAACATTGGGTTATAAACATGCAATTTCAAGGCAATAAGGGAGCATGCTAATGAGAAATAAGCACATAAACCGTAACCTCCGTTTTCTGACGCCGTTTCTACTGATTCCGCTGCTGTTCACGAGCTGTACGGACCTGGAGGAAGCACCATTCGGCGTGATAACACCGGACGACTTTGTTCAAACAGATGAAGAGATAC
>JADFNF010000137.1 GCA_022563485.1 Fidelibacterota bacterium
GGCGGCGGCGGCGGTGTCCGTCTCAAGGCCGCGAAACTCCGTATGGGGGTCGATATAGCGACCCAACTGGGTGCTGTATTTCCACTCAGTCTCCGCTTTCAGCTGGTACTTGAGTACGTAGGCCTCCAGGAGACCGGCCGTGGCCTGCTGCAGGGTCCGGGCGGCTTCCTGCAACCGCCGGTAGAGGTCCCCATCTTCCTCAGCCATCTGGAGCGCATCCTGCAGTTTCTTGCGGAAGATCTGGCGATAACGGCTGCGCAGGTAGTTCGCCGTGAGGTTGCGTACGATCTCTTCCCCGAATTCCGTGGTGAGCTGGTCGGTGGCGACCCGCTGGAGGTTATGAGCCTCATCGAGAACCAACCGGTAATCGTCCGGCAGCAGCCCCACATCATCGGCTGCATCGGCCAGGAGCAAGGCGTGGTTGACCACAATGAGGCTGGCCTGCTTGGCGGCCCGGCGGATCGGTCCCAGGAAACAGCCGTTGTAGCGGCTGCAACTGTTGCCCAGACAAAATCCGCGCTCGCTGTTGAGCAGGCGCCACAGCCGGGCATTCCACATTGACAGGAACCCGGGACACTCGTCGATATCGCCCGTCTGGGTGAACTGCTCCCAGATGATGATGGGGAGAATCTTTTCACAGTCGTCCGGGCCCAGGAGACGATGGGCGTTGGTCAGGACAAACTCCAGCCGGGTGCGGCAGAGGTAGTTGCCGCGCCCCTTGAGCATGACCGCTTTCACCGGGGCGTCAAGGGCCTCGACCAACCGGGGGATTTCCTGGGTGAAGAGTTGGTCCTGCAGATGCTTGGTGTGGCACGAAATGACCACCGGCCTGTCATGGCGGCAGGCGTGGTTCACCGCCGGCAGCAGGTAGGCCATGGACTTCCCCAGGCCCGTGCCGGCTTCAGCGATGAGTATGTTTCCCTCCTCGAAGGTCGTGGCCACGGCTTCGGCAAATTCAACCTGCACCGGGCGGGATTCGAACCCGTCCCACCGGGATGCGAGCCGTCCGTTCTCACCGAAATAATCACCGGGAGTCACCGGGACATAGTTAGGGCCGTCTCCGTCGCGCTCAAAGATCGCCCGGGGTACGGGACGCTCCACCGTCGAGCGTGTCAGACCCTTGATCTGGCCCGTGGCCGACATGGTCTGCACAATCTGCTGATACAAGGACTTGTTCGGGATCGTCACATGGTCCTGCACGCTGAGCAGGGCCTGGATGATGGGCAGGGGATAGCTCGCCGCTTCCTCGACCAGTTTAATGAACAGGTGTCCCGTATTCAAGGCATCGTGATAGGCCCGGTGGGCATGCTGGTGGCCAATCCCGTAGAACTCGCACAAGGCGGCAAGAGAGAAGCCGTTGTGATGATACAGGAAGGTGCGTCCCAACGGCAGAGTGTCGTAGAGCAGGTTGGTGATCGGCTCGGTGCGCCCCAGGATACGGCAGATATTGTTCAGGAAGGCCAGATCGAAGGAGATGTTCTGGGCCACCAAGGGGCTGTCGCCGATGAAGTCCAGCAGTTCCTGGCCCACCTGCTCAATCGTCGGCTGATCGGCCACCATATCGTCGGTAATATTGGTAAGGTCCACCACTTCCCTGGGGATCGGTTCCCCCGGGTTGACCAGCTGTTGAAACTCGCCCACCGCCTCGCCCATCTGGAAGCGAACCGCTGCGGCCTCGATGATCTGGCAGGTGTTGGGATCCAGGCCGGTGGTCTCGAAGTCGATGACCACAAAATCGTCCAATTTTAGGAGAGGCAGGAACTGGGCCGGTGTCATCAGCAGTTGTGGCGGATCAGGCTTAGTCCCATAATAGCTCCTGGTCAGCCTGGAAGGTAGGGTATACGACCCCAAATCGCCGCTGGTAATAGGTCCGGCACAGGTAGAAGTTGATCACCAGCGGGATAAAGAGCAGGGGATAGCGCACACCGACGAAGATGGCGACGATCAACAGGGCGTAGCGGATGGTGCGCGCCGTATCGACGTCACGACGATAAATGAGGGCCACTACAAAAAATGGGAGCGCCAAAGCCGCTGCGGTGGAGATGATCGGATCGCCATTCGCATAGCCCAGCACCAAGGCCACCACAACCGATGCGGTGGCGGCCAGAATGGTGACTATGAGGCGCAGCGTACCAGGCCGTGAGCCCCTTGAGGGCGATGGGGCCTCAGAAGACAGGGTCATGAGGGCGCCGATGCCTCCAAAACCGAGGATATAGGGCAGGGCCAACCCCGGGCTGGGGGTCAGGGGTGCACCGCTGGCGCCCCAACCAACGTAGAATAGACTGGCTGCAGCGAGTAGGTGACGAGCGGTCTGAGCGAGAGGATGAGCTCTCAAGACAGGGGGCATAACGCTGTCCAACCCGCCCCACGCCAGAAAGAGAATCAGAGCAGCTACGACGGTCAGTGCACCGGAAGGGAGGACCAGGACCAGCCCAACAGCGAGGTAGATCCAGGCCAGCCTGCGCGCGCGGTCAGGCGATATGCTCCCTTTATCAATGACCGAGAGGGATCGCTCAAAGGACCGGGTCCCGGCCTGGGCGATCTGGGTCAGAATCAAGGCCGCTCCGGAGATCAGGGTCATGCCGACAAACAGCAGTAATATCCAGATGTTCCAACCGACGTGCCAGAATAATTCGGGCTCAGAGACCCAACGGCCCACCCCCAACCCGGCGGCGGTGGCAATCCATACAGGAAAAAAGAGGGGCGGCCGCAACAGAAACAGGCGGTCAAGAATGGTCATCACGCGGTCGATCAGCGGCTCAAAAACAGGGTTCATGTGGATCTCGTGATATGGGGCCAGAGGGGTGAACAGATAAACATTAGAGCGCTGGGTCGGGAATCACTTCGGAGTCTTGAAATTCCATCTCGAACCTATCTTTGCTGTTGCTTTCTTCCAACGCAATTGGGTACTTACCGGAAAAACAGGCCGAACAGAATTGGTCACCCGGCAAATCCATACTTGCAAGCAAGCCCTCCAGGGAAAGGTATTCCAGCGAGTCGACCCCCAGATAGGCTTGGACCTCCTCCTTGGTGCGGTGCGCGGCGACCAGCTCCTTATCGGTGGGAAAATCGAGGCCAAAGTGGCAGGGGAAACGGATCGGTGGGGATGTGATCCGCACATGGACCTTTTTGACGCCGGCTTGGCGGAGCAACCGGGCCAGGGTGCGCATGGTGGTGCCCCGGACAATGCTATCGTCCACGATGACCACCTCTTTACCTTCCAGGACCCCTTTCACCGTACTGAACTTCAACTTAACGGTCAGGTCCCGTAGTTTCTGTTCGGGGCGGATAAAACTCCGTCCCACGTAATGGTTGCGGATCAACCCAATCTCATGGCGGATGCCGCTGCGGTCGGCGTACCCAAGAGTGGCCGTATTACTGGAATCGGGTACCGAGATGACGATATCCGCTGTCGGTGCGGGGGCCTCGTCGGCCAGGGTCTTGCCGATCTTCCGGCGCAGTTTATCGACGTTGGAACCGAATATGCGCGAGTCGGGACGTGAAAAGTAAACATACTCGAAGACGCAGTGTTTGGCTGTGCGCTGGGGCAATTGATGGACGGTTTGCAGGCCTTGATCATCGATGAGCAGTACTTCCCCCGGCTGCACGTCGCGTAGCTCCTGAGCGCCAATGAGATCCAGGGCACAGGTTTCCGAAGCCAGAACCCAGGTGTCCTTGAGCTTGCCGATGGCGAAAGGCCGCCAGCCGTAGGGGTCTCTGGCGGCGATAAGCCCTTCGGGCGTCAGGATGAGCAGCGAAAATGCCCCTTCCACCTGCTCCAGGGCGGTGGCGACCCGGTCCACCAACCGCGCTCCCTTGGCACGGGCCATGAGATGGATAATGATCTCAGTATCGGTGGTGGTCTGAAAGATGGCCCCTTGCTTTTGAAGCTCCCGTCGTTTGGCCGCCAAGTTCACCAAGTTGCCGTTATGGGCGATAGAAACCGGCTGATCCTCAACGTTAAACAGCAAGGGACCCACATTTTTCCGGTCGATGCCGCCGGTGGTGGAATAGCGGGTATGGCCGATAGCCACGTTGCCCTCCAGCCCGTTTAAGGCGCTCTGATCAGGGTAGACATCCGAAACCAGGCCCTGTCCCATATGGCGATGGACCGTCGCCCCATCCAGGGTCACAATCCCGGCGCCCTCCTGTCCCCGATGCTGTTGGGCATAGAGGCCCAGATAGGCCAGTGTCGCCGCCTCAGGATTACCATAGATACCGATAATGCCGCACATGGGTTCGTTCAGTCGCTCCGTTGAAAATGATGATCAGACAAGGATTCCCAAGACCTCATCAAACAGGATGTAGGCTACCACCAGACCGGCGACCAGGAAGAAACCCCAGACCAGCCGCTGCGGCAGCTTGAACCAGGCACTACCAGCCTGCAATTCCTCCATGAAGTTAGTCAATCCCCAACGCTTCATGACGAAAATGGCGGTGAGCAGGCCCCCAATGGGGAGCAGGTATTTGGAGGACAAACCGTCCAGCATATCGAAGAAGGTAAGGTCGCCCAAGGGCGCCAGCACGTTGAAATCTCCCAGGGAGAGGGACGCGAAGACCCCGACGGCGGCGATGATAGTGCCAAAGGTGACGGTGGCCCGGGAGCGGCTCCATCCCTTTTCATCGATAAAATAGGCCGTCACCACCTCGAGGATCGAGATGGCGGAGGTCAGGGCGGCCACAAAAAGGAGGAAGAAAAAAAGCACCCCGAATACCGCTCCGCCCGGCATAAGTGGGAACAGGGTCGGCAGCACCACAAAAATAAGTCCGGGTCCTTCCGCCGGGTCCTGACCCAGGGCGAACACCGCCGTGAAGATGGCCACACCCGCCAGAAGAGCAATGACCGTATCCAGGACAATGACCGACAGCGCCGCCCGCAGGAGGTCCGTATCACGGCGAAGATAGCTGCCGTAGGTGATCATGGTGCCCATCCCCAGACTGATGGTGAAGAACGAATGTCCGAGGGCCAGGATCACCCCCTCGGCGTCCAGATCGCCCCACTTGGGAGCAAAGAGAAACCGCAGCCCCTCACCGGCGCCCTCAAGGGTAACGCCCCGGACCACCAGGACCAGCAGCAGGACCAGCAGCAGGGGCATGAGGATCTTGCTCCAGCGTTCGATACCACCCTTGACCCCCTTGTTGATGATGAGGATACACAGGCCCATGAATAGGACATGCCAGAAGATGGGCTGGATCGGATCGCTGATAAAATTGTTGAAGACCTGGGCGGCCACATTATTTTCTGAAGAGAACGTTGAAAAGGCTCCCGTGAGCGCGAGGTAGGTATACTTGAGGGTCCAACCGCCCACCACACTGTAAAATGACAAAATAACGAAGGCCGCTCCCAAGCCCAATAAGCCAACCCATTTCCATTGGGAATTTCCGGACAGGGCCTTGAAGGCGCCCACCGGGTTGAGCTGGGTCCGCCGCCCAATGGCAAACTCCGCCAACAGGATCGGGAGCCCTACGACAATGATACAGATGAGATAAACCAGGGTGAAGGCGGCCCCGCCGTGCTGGCCCGCCATATGGGGAAACTTCCAGATATTCCCCAGGCCGATGGCCGATCCGGCGGCGGCGAGGATGAAGCCAAAACGACTGCCCCAGTGTTCACGGTTTTCGGTCATGGACGGTCCTCATGTGGCGCGGTTGGCAGGGGTGACAACGGTTCATCGGTATCGGTCGGGAAACCGGCCAAATGGGCGTCCACGTAGGCGTCCAG
>JADFNF010000138.1 GCA_022563485.1 Fidelibacterota bacterium
ACACCGCTTCAGGCACTGACGTCCCATTCGCCAACCCAAAAGTCCAGTTTAGCGTATTCCGGGTTGTTTTCACATGGTTTAATTGGAGATTGTGCAAAAACAGAAGAAAAACCAACATTACAACCGGAAAGAATCTGGAAATTATAAAAGACATTTTGAAGTTCATATTCTAAAACTCCTTCTCCTACTGGTTGTACGTTGGTAGCATCTTCGTTTTTATCGTCTACCCGTACCTGGTAACTGTAGCGTTTCCCGATGAGCGTCAGGGTGTCGGCTTGGGAGATGATCGCAGGAGGATAGTTGGCGTAAATCGTGTAGGTCTGCTCATCACGGGTATAGCCATCGGACACCATCAGGCGAATTTGATGCTCACCGGCCTGGCTGGGGGTGGGAGTCCAGGTAATGACCCCCTCATCGCTGACGGTCATGCCATCTGGAAAGGCCTGGAGACTGAAGTAAACATAGGGCACCACCTGGGCGGTGTACTGGGGCATGACCCCGCGCCCTCCCTGGAACAACTCCCAGAGGACGTCCTCCAGGTCGACCATCCCCTGCTGAGGGTTGCTGATCACCAGTACCAGCTGGTCATTTTCCACGAAGATCTGTTTGACGTGCTGCTTGAGGTCGATGCGCGCCGCCTGAGCTACATCCCCTTCTTCAGGTCGAGGAGGTTTGTTGATGTAGATGTTCTTTTGCTGCCTGAATTGGGCCAGATAACGAGGGAGGTCGCGCCGAAATTTATCATCCTGGACGTCCACTTGATAAGCCGTGGTACGTGCTATATCCGCTGCCACTGTGGGATGCCTGAATTTTAGGAGGGCGCTCCGGTTTTCATCCCGGGTGCGCACGGTGTAAATATAGGCCTGTCCCACTGTCGCAGTGTCGGGGGGATTGACCGAGGTGATCCGAATCGGGCTGTTGACAAAGACGATGCCCTTAAATCGAACGGAACCGATACCATCGGAAAGTTCAACTATATACCGGGAAACATCCAGATCCTGGAGAGTAGTGGGCCAGGTAAGATTGCCGGCGGAGTCAATGGTCATGGTCACGGGACCTTGAACCACGCTCCAGGTGAGTATCTGGCCCTCGTTCTGGTCCTCACCTTCAAATGAGACCCGTAAGGTATCCCCCGTGCCCACTGTGACGGCCCGGGGAGGAACGCCAACCATTCTGGGCGGCACGTTGACGTAGACCCAGCCATCCTGCACATCCTCAGCCGTGCCATCGGATACCCGGACCTGGAAATATTGTGTATCTATCTGCGCCGAGGAAGGTGTCCATTCGATCACCCCCTTGGCATCGACATGCATCTCATCCGGCGAGCGGGTGAGCGTGAAAAAGTGGTCTCGCGGCTTGCCCGGTTGGAAAATCGTCACAGGGTAATGGTAGGGCTCTTCCAGCTGGGCCAGGTGCGGGACCAGGGAAGTAATGGTGAGCTGAGCGTTGACACTGAGGGTGAAGGTCTGAACATCCTTGTCAAAGCCGTCACTTACCGATATGACCACCTGGTAGTCATCATGGTGGGTCTCATTGGTTCGCCAGGTGATGATGGCATTTTTATCGAGGGTCATTCCATCGGGCCCCGATTCCAGACGATAGTCGAGGTGGGCGTCGGAATTGCGATCATTGACCCCAATCCGGTAGGCGAAAAGGTGCCCCGCCAGCAGATTCAGGGTCTCCGGCTGAGTAGTGATCCTGGGTTTATCGTTGACGTAGATTAGAATTTGATCCCGCTCCGATTCGGATTCGGGGATCACCCTGAACTCCTGGGCTGAATCAGTGACCACATCTTCGTAGGTCACACCGGTATGATAGGTAATTTCATATTCCACATTCCAGGCACCCAAGTGAGCTTCGGTGGGTTGCCACACGATGGCCTGGCGCTGGAAATTGAACACCATGCCCGGCGGCTTGCGCTGGAAGATAAATCTAGCAAACTGTTCGATCCGCTCCCCAATCACCGGTTGGGTGAATTCATCGCCCACGTAAAGGAGAATATCAGGCGTTCGATTGGACGGCAGAGCCCGGGGATCTGGCGACAGGAGCCGACCGGGAAGATAGACTTCACGCCCTTCAACCTGTATGCCGAAAAGTTCGGCATCGGGAGTCGAGTTGACCTCCAGATTGGCGTCGCCAATGGTAGTATCCATGCTGGTGAACAACGCCCGCCCGGTCAACGTCTGTCCCAACTCAGCGAAAGCGATGAAGGACAGGTTGGGTGTGCGGATCGGGAAGATGATGCTGCCGGGACGTTCCTCGGTGGGAGCCACCACGATCATTGCGTCATAGCTCACCGGGGCCTGAACACCCTCAGGTAATCGTGACAGCACCCGCTCCCGCGTGACCGGCGTCACGAACTGCGCATCATTGGTTGTGATCGTGCCATCGGCCTGCAAGTAGATCATCTCGGCGATGGCATCCCCATCCAGCTCGGCGATGGCCAGGTCAACCAGACCGACGATGCGCGTGTCCAAAGCGGCGGCAGCCAGCCTCGAACCGGCCATGCTCACCAGAGTGAGAGAACCGTCTGAGTGGGGCAGGATAACCTCCTCCTTGCCGTCGCCGTTGATGTCCCCCGCAGCGACCGCTCCCGGGAGAATTCTTTTACCGATCGTAGCAGCCACGGAGATTTCGTGGAATGCAGTACTGCCGCTGAGGTAGGCCTGAACCGCCGGTCGCTCTCCATGGCCCATGACCAGCAAGTCTTTGCGGCCATCGCCGTTGAAATCGGCCACTGCTGTGCTGAACGGCCAGGCCCCGCGCATGACCTTGCCAGGGCGAAGCTCTTCAATGATCTGGAATTCCCCGGCTTCCCAGTCTGCGATGAGAACCATTTTATCGGGGCTGCCCATGGCTATGACCAGCTCCTGGTCACCATCGTTATCCAGATCAGCTGTTACCAGCTGGGTGGGACGCAGGTAAGAGATGCCCCGTCCGGTGTAATTCCAGCTAGAAGTAGGCACGCGTGAAAATATGAAACTGGCTGGATCCCAATCGAAAATAAGGAGCCACGGAGGAGCGAGCTTATCCGGCACGTTCGTGTAGTGGATCAGAAGGGCGATTTCCGGGAGGCCATCCCCATTGAGATCGGTGACACCGGCGTCCACCAACCGGGCCGGTAGTTCCTCGTCTAGGCTATAACTCCAGAGGACCGCGAGGGTTTCCGCGCCGGTCTCCTCGTAGTAAACCACTACCGAGGGAGCCAGCGAATCCTCCGCCTCCCGGATTGCCAGGAATTCCAGCTGGTTGTTGGTGCGATGGTCCCAGCCCCCACCCAGGATGCGGACAGGCTGGTCGGGGGAGGGCAACCTTCTGACCGTTACCTCCGCGGGCAAGGCACCGACCAAGATTAAGGCTGCAAGAAAGAGATAATAACGGGCTTGTGAAGTCTTCGCGTTAAGACTCGATATATTGCGCATGATGGTTTTAATGAAAAGCCTTGCTAAAGCCCTACGCTATCGCCGTGGAATTTCAACGCGAAAAATATAGACGGATATGCAATGCATTTGCAAGGGAAAAACGCTGTCATATAAAAGATGTTGGGAGGTCACTTAAAGCTTTGCATGATCCGTTAACGAATAATTGATATTGTTGCATGTCGCGAAGCCACTTATGCCGTAAGTTTAAAGTGTATTTTTTGCTCCCGGTCTTTCTACCCTCATAAAGGGAATCTGTCATTAAAGTGGCTCGGTAAGCCGCAACAGATAAAAAATGGAGTACCTTGATGCCTAAACACTGCTTACCCCTGGGACTGGCATTGATCCTGACCTCCACCCTCTATGCACAAGGCAATATTGCCTATCCCAGTGAGGACTATCTCGGGGGTGGTATCGGTTATACCCCCACTTTTTTGCGCCTGAACCTGGCGAAAAGTTTCCCGTTTAATATCGGTGCATCCAATACGGGCTTACTCGGCGATAGCGGTTTGGGATTTACTGCGGATGAAATCGATGCTTTGGGGAACTTGTTGGTGATTCACGGTGCCGAAGGTTTTGGCAACATTACCGGCCACTGGCGAGTTGGGGCCTACGTCGGTCTCGGGGCCAAAAGTATTTCCCGTGTCGATACCTCCAGCGCCGCTCGGCCGAAAGTGGACCTGAAAGTCGCTATCATGACCGGCAACGCCTCACTGGAGTACGTGATACCCCTGTTCAGTAACCTGGAGATCAGCGCCGGCTCCCTGTTTGGCTTTAGCAGGGCGATCATTCAGTTTGCAAAAATAGCCACTTCTTCGCCCGACTGGGAAGAGCAGTTTGCCGGCACGGATTCGTCCAACGTGACCGTGTCCCTTTCAGGAACCTTTTTCTCCTTCCAACCGTATGTGGCGATGAAGCTGCAGTTTCTGGACCGGGTCGGACTGCGTATGACCGCCGGTTATCAGGTGGGTACCCTGCCGGCCAATAAGTGGACGCTCAGTGATTTCCGGGATATAATCGCCCCGCGCGAAGGTGATTTTAATGCCCCCGCCGTGCGGGTCATGCTTTATCTGGGCATTTAGGGCGCCGGCCGGTACTGGACGATTGAAGGTGAATGGGACTAGCTGAGCTGTGGACTTATGGGGACATGTTGTTCAAATGATGATAGGGATGGGTTAGGGCCCTAATGAAACGAAAAAGCATTTTCGTCATCGCGGCTGTCCTCGCGATCTCTGTACTCAATTTTGCGAGCACCCGTCCGAAGCCACAGTCCACGGGGCGCTCCAGCGATCTCTACCAAAAACTCAACACCCTGCAGGAGATCATCGGGCTGGTCAATGAGAATTACGTTGATCCGGTGGACTGGAACGAGGTTATGAAAGGGGCCTACGAAGGGCTGCTGGAAGGCCTCGATCCACATTCAAACTACATCCCCAAGGAACAATTTGAATCCATGAACGAACAGTTCGTGGGAAAATTTCAGGGGATAGGCATCGAATTTGATATTATAGACGATTGGATCACCGTGATTGCCCCGGTAGCGGGCAGCCCATCGGAGCGGGTCGGCTTGCGTCCGGGCGACAAGATTGTGGAGATCGACGGCGAATCGGCCTATGGGTTCTCCCAAATGCAGGTGATCGAAAGCTTGCGAGGTCCCAAGGGGACGTCAGTCAACATTAAGGTGGGCCGCCCTGGTCAGGAGCATTACCTGCCCTTCACGATTGTGCGGGATGATATTCCGATCTACAGTGTGCCAACCTCCATGATGTTGGAGGAGGGTACCGGCTATATATTAATCAGCCGGTTTTCCAGTACGACCGACATCGAAGTTGAAGCCGCTCTGGATAAACTGGAGGCCGCAGGGATGTCCCGCCTGCTGCTGGACCTGAGAAATAATGGTGGCGGTTATCTGGAGCAAGCGGTGGAAATCGTTGATCTGTTCATCGGCGTTGAGGATACGCTGGTATTCACCAAGGGGCGTCAACCCAGCATCAATCGGGTCCATCTGGCCCACCGCTCAGGGACCCACCCCCCCTATCCGATTATCATCCTCATCAACCGGGGATCGGCCAGCGCGAGTGAAATTGTGGCCGGCGCCATCCAGGACCTGGACCGGGGACTGATCGTCGGGGAGACCAGCTTCGGAAAGGGGTTGGTTCAGCGGCAGTGGAGGTTGAGCGATGGCTCGGCCCTACGGGTCACGGTCGGCCGGTATTATACGCCCAGTGGCCGGCTGATCCAGCGACCCTATGATGACGGCAAGGTGAAGTACTACCGGGATAATTTATTG
>JADFNF010000139.1 GCA_022563485.1 Fidelibacterota bacterium
GTTACCGGGATCCGAGTGTGGGCGTCCAGATCGTCGCCCGCCTGGCCACATTCCTTGCCGATCTGGAAGTGGCGAGTCTCTCCGAAATCCGGGGACAGGCCTACCCATGAGTCCCCGGTGGCAACGCGTCCTGGTGCTGGGATTGAGTGGCCTGCTCTGGGCCGCATCCTGCGCCCCTGCGCCCCGGTATCGGTCGGGGGCAAAACCACCACCCAAAAAAGCCTCGCGCCGCCAGCCGGTCACACCCCGGGCCAAGATTATCCCCCCCGCCAATCTGCGGCCTGGGAAAGTCATGCTCGGTATCGCATCCTATTACGGACCGGACTTTCACGGAAAACTGACGGCCAACGGTGAAGTTTACGATATGTATGGCCTTACGGCGGCCCACAAAACCCTGCCGCTGAATACCGTCATTCGAGTGACCAATATGTCGAACCGCCGGAACCTGATCGTGCGCATCAATGACCGTGGTCCATATGTGGCGGGGCGCATGCTGGACCTGTCCTACGGCGCAGCCTTGAAACTGGGCTTTGTGGCCCAGGGCACGACTCGGGTAAAAATCGAGATAATCGAGATTGGCGATGATATATACATGCAACATCTACCCGAAAAACAATGATCCTGGCGTTCATCTGCATCTCCCGTAAGTTGACTGCCCGTGCCTGATTCACCCGGGAAAAAAGATTCCGTGATGGCCCGCATGCTGGTCATCATAGTGGGTATTCCCGCCCTGTTGTGGGTCATCTGGCTGGGGGGCGAGGCCTATGCCGCTTTCGTCGGTGCCATGGTGCTCCTTGGCCTCCGGGAATATTTGGCCCTGCTGCATAAGGGAGCTATGACGCCGCGACCCATCCCAACCTACCTGGCGGCCGGAGCTCTGATCGCCGCCTTTGCCTGGCACGTGGGACTGTTGGGCCACAGCCCGCAGGAAGGGGCTCTGGGGCTCCACTTCTTCACCATCATGGTGCTCCTGTTGGTGGCGCTGCAAATTGTGGAAGTCGTGCGGCCTTCCAGCGCGCCCTGGATGACACTATCCACCCATTTGACAGGCGTCCTGTGGCTGGCGGGTTTTGGCGGCAGCTTCATCCTCGTCCGTTCCGCCGATTTTTCGGCTTTCGCCCTCCCGTTCGATGTGGCCTATCGCCTGACCCTGGCCCTCTATCTCTCCGTATGGCTTTGCGATTCAGCGGCCTATCTGATGGGCAAGCGTTTTGGGAAAATGAAACTCTTTACCCAGGCCAGTCCCAACAAGACTGTCGTGGGATCGGTTTCCGGCTTGGCCGTTGCTATGGTGCTGATGCTGCTCCTGGGCACTTTCGGTTGGCTGCCCCGCGCCATATTCCCGTTGGGCTATCTCCTCATTCTGGGGATCATCACCGGCGGCTTCGGCCAGCTGGGGGATTTCGTCGAATCACGCTTAAAGCGCGATTTCGGCGTGAAGGATTCCGGTGCTCTGCTGCCGGGGCATGGGGGGGTCCTCGACCGCTTCGATTCCCTGCTGTACGTCATGCCGTTGACTTACCTGTTCATTGAGCTGGTGGTACTGCCCTAAGGAAGGCTTTCGATTCATCATGGCTTCGTCTCTACCACTTTTAAAGGTCGATCACTTAACGGTATCCTTCATGACCGGAAATGGCGTCGCCCGGGCCGTGAATGACGTCAGTCTCCAGGTAGATATTGGTGAAACCCTTGGCATCGTGGGAGAATCGGGATGCGGCAAATCGGTGACCGCCCTGGGCATCATGGGCTTGATCCCCCAGCCCCCTGGCTGTTACGAGGGCGGGCAGGTCTGGTTCAAGGATCGCGACCTGCGGACCGTTTCCAAGGCCGATCTGCGCCGCATCCGGGGCAACCAGATCAGCATGATCTTCCAGGAGCCGATGACCTCCCTCAACCCGGTGACGACCTGTGGGGATCAGATCGTGGAGACCGTCCGGCTCCATTTGGGTCTGGATCGACGCAGCGCCTGGGACAAGGCCATCGAGCTGTTTCGGCAGGTCGACATCCCCGACCCGGAGCGACGGGTCAGGGAGTACCCCCATCAGCTCTCCGGCGGCCTACGGCAACGGGTCATGATCGCCATGGCCTTGAGCTGCAATCCGGCCCTGCTCATCGCCGACGAACCCACCACCGCCCTTGACGTTACCATTCAGGCACAGATTCTCGACCTCATCAGGCGCCAGCAGCAGGACCGGGAGATGGGGGTGATCTTAATATCCCATGACTTGGGAGTGATCGCCGAAGTGGCAGACCGGGTAATGATCATGTATGCCGGTGAGGTCATCGAGGAGGGGACCGTGGAGGACATCTATCACCGTCCGCAGCACCCCTATACCATCGGATTATTGACAGCGGTTCCCAACCCCGACGGACCGACGGACCGCCTGCAGGCCATCGGCGGATCGGTGCCCAGCGCCGCAGACCTGCCACCCGGCTGCCCCTTCCATCCGCGATGTGCACGGGCCATGGACCGCTGCCGAGTTGACGCACCGGTATTGGCGCCTGTAACATTGGGGTCCGTGCACCGGGTACGCTGCTGGGATGTGGAAACGGTGGAATCGGAACCGGACGAGGCGCACACGTCGAGTTAGGCAGGCGATCATATGGATGCCTCTTCACCGCTGGTCATTCGACCTTCCAGCAGGTAAATTTAAAATGATTCTCCTGCCGGTTCGGAACAATCATCACCGATAAGTGAGATCCTCAACCACATGAGCAAAATTCTTGTCATTGATAAAGACACCGTCACTGCCGAATCATTAGAGCGTCTCTGCCAGGCCCTCACAATACCCGTTGAGATCGTGCAGACCCATGCCAATGCGACGCGCAGCTACCACCGGGACCCGGTGGATGCCATCTTCCTCAGTTCCGATATGTCCATGTTGGACCCTAAGGCTCTTGTGGACGAATTAGAGGCCATTTCGGCTCAGAATAAAATGCCGAGGGCACCGGTCATCATCCTGTATAAGGATGAAGTCCACTTCCGTCGTCTCGGTCTGAAAGCGATCCCTCGCAGTCGCTCCATGCCCAAGCCCATATCTATGGAGGAGGTTTACCAGCTGTTCGCAGCCATGGGATTGACCAAGGCCAATTTGGTCGCTGGGGGCGGTAGCGAGGTAAGGCAGAAGTTAATCCAGCATGCCAAGTTTATCGAGGAATCCGAGGCCTGGATCGCCAAGCTTAAGGCGAAATTATTCAAATCATGAAGCTTTCTCCTATAGAGCGCCGGGAGATCAAGCTCCCCGAAGGTATTCTTCAGTTGACCCTCATGGCCGGAACCCGTTTGGTCATGGGGCAGCTGCAGGGAGGTCCGGTCATGGCCAATGATCTTTTAATAGCCCTGGGCAAAGCTGGGATCCGTGAAGGCATCATCGGTAAGGGTCTTGATCTGATCGCTAAGGGCAGCCGCGAACAGATCCCTCTGGCTGCTGCCCAGGTTATTGAGGTGCCTGCAGGAACCACGAATGTAAGTTTCGCGATGTCCGAATTGGATCAGGTAGCGGCATCCGGGAACATGGAGACCCTCACCGAGATGGATGTGATCCTCCAGGTCAAGGCGGGCCAGACCCTCATCACGGTTGATAGCCCTAAAAAGATCATCGAGCGCCTACCCACGGGCAAGTCCCGCATCCTACACGAAGAGGATTCGATTGATGCCCGACTTTTCTCTGGTGCAAATACCTCTGTCGATCAGGCTGGGCGTGCGGTGCTGGCTGACATCGATGGGCAGGCCCACCGGAATATCTACGGGGTGGTTGCCGTGCTTCCGGTTGAAAATATTCCCGGATTGGGGCGGGCGCATGGGAAAATGTACAAGGACGGCGCTATCCAGGTAGATCAGGATGTGGGCGACGGTTCACAGCTGGAATGCACCGCCGATCTAAGAGTCTTTGGCGGCATACACAGCGCCTCCATCACGGTAGCGGGGAATATCCACATTGGGATCGGGGCCGATAATCCGGCAAAAAACAATGAGGCGTACATCCGGGCAGGGCAATCGGTACGTGCCCCCCGATTTAAAGACATCCAGGTCTGGGCCGGCTCGTACATCATCGCCACTGAGGAGGTTTACAGCTGCAACATTGAATGTATGGATACGATCATAGCCCCGGTGATTATCTCCTCCGATATCAAGGTAGGCAACCGGCTCATCGTCCGGGATCTGCAGGGTATCAGTCACATCAAGTTAGGCTCCAGGTATGTTGCCGATCCTGAGCTGAATAAAAAGGTTCTCGTGCACACCCAACATGCCAGGCGTCAGGGGGATATTGATCAAAGCCTGAGTAGCCACCGCTACACCTATAACAAGGCGAGGCTCAATCTCGTCAAGCAGATTAAGCTGGTGCAGGCACCCGCAATTTCGCCCGCTCAACGGCAGAAGACTATCCAGAACCTTCTGAGACTGTTCAATGCCATGGATGAATCCCTGAGCGCTTTCAAAAAGGCCTACGACGATTACACATCGAATGCCCGGCTGGTGGCCCAGGAGCAAGTCGGCCTGGATTATTACCGCCAGTTACAGGCGAGTTTCGATGCGCCTTATATCATGGTCACCGGAACCCTGGCGGCCGGTACCGTCATCCAGGGCCCCATCGATAAACTCAAACCGGCGAAGGCGCTTTCCAACGTCCGCATTCAGCCCGACCCCCACACCGGATTGTTAACCACGACTCCGTTAGACCCGTAGGGGCCAACGGCCCTGGTGGAGGTTGCGGCATCACGCCGGACCCCAATCTGTAAGCCGTGCCCCTATATTCAACAGACTTTGTGTCGTGCCCAGCTTGACCTGCCGACGTCGAATAGGTATATTGGCGCAATCACCGGTTGCTGCGAATCTGGAAATAGGAGGTCACCATGCTGGACCTGCCAAGTTTGAGACGCGAAACACGCTATGGCATGCCTGCCGCTGATCAGATCCTGTTCAATAGACACTATGTGCTCGGGTATTCGTACTACTTCAGACAGGCGAAATGGGCGCTGGAGATTATCGACCCCGATAAATCGGATGTGGAACGAGCTGATAACTTCCGTCCCGACTACCGCATCCCCCAGATGTTCCGGGCCGATCTGGTCGAGTACAGGGGCTCTGGATATGACCGGGGCCATCTGGTGGCGAGCGCCAACCAGATCGAACGGGAAATCCAGAACAGCGAGACCTTTTTGCTGTCGAACATGTCTCCTCAGGAGCCGAAATTCAATCGTGATATTTGGAAAGACCTGGAAAATGCCGTCCGGCAGCTGGATGCCAGGAAAACAATCCTGGAGACGTATGTGATCTGCGGTCCCCTCTTCTATTTCGATACGGCGGTCAACATCATCGGCGCGTCCGATGCCAACGGCGTTACCCTGCCCATCCCGCACGCCTATTTCAAGTCGGTGCTGACCGAGAACAGCCGGGGCCGCCTACACATGTGGTCGTTCGTCATGCCCAACGAATATTCGGGCAAACCCCTGGCGGATTTCCGCGTCCCGACCGTCAAGGTGGAAAAGATGTCGGGCCTGCTGCTGTGGGAGCGGCTGGTGGGGTCCAAGATCAAGCGAGAAAAGCATCGGGTTCGGAAGATATGGTGAGGGGGTGGGAAGAGTGATGGCAGGGCCAAATTGCGCCACCATGCTGTAGTTCCAAGTAAAGAGTGATCGGACCGATCCTAAAACCCCCTGATAGCCCCGCGATTCCTT
>JADFNF010000140.1 GCA_022563485.1 Fidelibacterota bacterium
CTGATCCTGATGGTGGCCTTGCGCGGCTGGCCGTCCCCCGCCGACGCGGAAGCCAGGTCATCGATCACCTGGTAAATCTTCGCTTTGGCCGCCACATCGATGCCCCGGGTCGGTTCGTCCAGCAACAGGACGTCCACATCGTGCTGGAGCAACCGGGCCAACGCGACCTTCTGCTGATTGCCGCCCGACAGATCACCGACCCGCTGTCCGGGATGGGTGGCCCGAATGGCCAGCCGCTTGATCCACTTATCGGTGGCCGTGTGCTGCCTTTGGGGAAGGACCAGACCGAGGGGGCCAAAGCCGGTCAGTTTCGAGCTGGTGACCTTGTCTGCAATGCTGAGCGTCAGGGCCAGTCCCTCGGCCTTGCGCTCTTCCCTGAGCATGCCCCGACCCCGGAGCCACCGCTGCATGGGCGAACGGGGACCCAGGTGAACGCCGATCTTGATCTGCCCCCGGCGAACGGGATCAAGGCCAAAGATGGCCCGCAGGAGCTCGGTGCGACCGGCCCCGATCAATCCGAAAATCCCCAATACTTCCCCGCGATGGAGGGTCAGGCTGGCCGATTGAGGTTTTTGCATACCCCCCAGGTCCTTTATCTCAAGAATGGGTGCCTGGGCCTCGCGGTTTGATCGAGGGTATAGCTCACTGACTTCGTGACCGACCATCAACGCGACGATTTCATGCGGAGTCAGGTCACCGACCTCACTCGTTCCTACCACGGCCCCGTCACGCAGTACGGTCAGGCGGTCTGCGATAGCCTGGACCTCCTCGAGAAAGTGGGAGATGTAGATAATCGACAATCCCTGCCCCTTCAACCGGCGGATGATCTCGAACAGACGCTCAATATCCTCGTGGGACAGGCTGCTGGTCGGCTCGTCAAGAATGAGCACCCGGCAGCCCACCGCCAGGGAGCGTCCGATCTCCACCAACTGCTGGGCGCTTAAAGACAGGTCGCCCACTTTCATGTCCGGCCGAATTTCCGGCCGGTCAAACTGGGCCAGGGCCTCCAGGGCCCGGTCACGCACCTCGCGCCAGCGAATCCATCCGTACCGGTGAGGTTCCATCCCCAGGAGAATATTTTCCTCAACTGTGAGGTGGGGCGCCAGGGAAAGTTCCTGGTAGATCATGCCCACGTGCTGACGGCGGGCATCCAGGGGGTTGCGCGGCTGAAAGGGTTTACCGTCCAGGGTCATGGCCCCCCCATCCGGTTGATGGGCCCCGGAAAGGATCTTCACCAGGGTGCTCTTGCCCGCCCCGTTTTCCCCGACCAACGCGTGAATCTCACCGGCCCCTACCGAAAAATCGACCTCCTCAAGCGCCAGGGTGGCGCCGAACCGTTTCGTGATCCCCTGCATCTCCAAACGCGGGGTCGCTGCAGGCACAGCCGTTATTTCAGGTTCAACCATTTATCCACATCCGGCTTGACCAGCGCCATGATCTCCGGCTGATTAAGATCCTCGAGTGCTACATAGGTCACACCGGTATCGATCCGTTTTTCAACCTGCTCACCGCGCAGATGCCGCACCAGGGTCTTTACACCCAGGTAGCCCATATTGAAGGGGTCCTGCACCACCAGACCGTTAATGCCCCCCTGACGCAACCCCTCAAGCAGTGCGTCAGAGGAATCGAAACCTATGAAGATCACTTTACCCGCTTGCCGCTGCCGCTTAAGGGCCTGGAGCATGCCATAAGTACTGGATTCGTTGGGGCAAAAAATGCCGTCGATCACCAGGTTGCCCTGGGCGTCCCGGAAGCGCAACAGCAGGCTTTCGCTCGCCTGTTGGGCCGAGGCCGTCGTGGCCCCCGAGTACTGCTCGTCGCTCACCACCTCGATGCCGGGAAAGGCCCGAATCGCCTCCATAAAACCGGCCTCACGTTTCTCGGTGCTGGCCGAGCCTTCTGCGTAGCGCAGCATAATGATTTTTCCCCGTCCCTTCAGGAGCCGGCCCATATTTTCGCCGGCCAGCTGCCCGCCTCTGTGATTATCCGTAGCCACGAAGCTGGTGTACACGTCCTGGGACTCATGGAGCTCGGAGTCGATGATGACGACGGGGATGTCACTGCTCACCGCCAATCTTACCGGGCGACGCAACGCCCTGGCGTCCAGGGGGGCCAAAACGATCCCGTCCACCTGGCCCACCACCATATTGTTCACCAAGGCGATCTGCTGCTGGCGGGCGTCTTCCCGCTCGGGCCCGACCCACTGGATTTTGACCCCCAGTTCTATGGAAGCCTTGATGGCCCCGGCGTGGATCGATTGCCAAAATAGATGGGTGGTTCCTTTGGGGATCACGGCAATGGTCACCTGCTCCGGATCAGCACTCCTCCCTCCACAGGTGACAGTCCCGGCCCCGATCATGACCATTACCAACAGTTTGATCCATCTACGCATACCCCATTCCTCCATTCATATTCACTGATGATCTACGGCCACGCTATTCCGATGACTGGGTTGGCTGGCTGGCTCTGGTTGGCCCATCTCATGACAGGACCGCTCCAAGGGCCCCGCCCTGCTGCATCCGGGATGTCCCACACTTCAATACTTACCCTGCCTTTTCATATTCCCCGGGCCGGTTGTGGCGAGCAGGCTGTGGTCTGGATGAGCTGGTAAAATACCGGCATTTGCGTCCCTATGCACTCTTTATTTGACGGTAAATGTAGGGGTTGCACCTGGCCGTCTCGCGGTTGACCTGATGCCCCCATAGTCTCGAAAATGGCATATTGTAGCGAGGGCTATGACCCAACCAGCATGATAGTTGACATTGTACTGCCGAGCCGGCGGCCGGTTGTATTAATTTCCGCGGAGAGAGAGACACCGGAACCGATTCCAGGCCACTCTTTTATGAACGTGACAAACGTGATCGACAGACCCATTGCCCCCATCGGCAGAACCAAGGCATCCCGACTTATTATGGCGGCCCTGCTGGCGTCCTGCGCGGGGCAGCTGGCCGCCAGTTCCCGGCCTTCCTGGCGCGCTGACAGCCCAACCAGTTCATTCGACCACGATGCAGTTGTTAGGCGCCCGGAGGCTACCGCCCTTCCGGCCGGAATGCTGCCCCGGATGGACGGCATGGTGCTCAACGACCCCGCATGGACGAATGTGGAGCCCCTCACCGAATTATGGCAGAATGCCCCTGATGAAGGCCAGCCCGTATCCGAGCGTACCGAGATTCGCATACTCTATTCGCCCGACACCCTCTATTTCGGTGTCGTCTGCTTCGATCAGGACCCCGGCAGCATCATCGTTTCCGACAGCCGCCGTGACGCTCCGCTCAACGAAACCGATGCCTTTCAGATCATTCTCGATACCTACAGGGACGGTCAGAACGGGTTTGTCTTTGGCACCAACCCCGCCGGCATCGAATACGATGGCCAAGTGACCAACGAGGGCCAGGGCGTGCTGAATGCCAGCCCCAAAGCGGGGGATCGGCCGGGGGGTTCAACATCAATTGGGACGGTTCCTGGTTGGTGCGCACCCAAATATCGGAGATCGGCTGGAGCGCCGAATTTGCCATCCCCTTCCGCACCCTGCGCTTTGCCAATGGTGGCCCCCAGGTGTGGGGACTCAATTTTCAGCGTAATATTCGACGACGCAATGAAAACGCCTTCTGGGCCCTCCTGCCCAGGCAGTTTAACCTGCACCGGCTATCCCTGGCCGGGTCCCTGGTGGGCCTTGATATCCCCAGTCAGCGTAACCTGAGGATCATGCCCTATGCCCTCAGCGAAACCAGCCGTGGTGTGGACATTTCAGACGCCAGCCAGGCTGTGGGCGTGGACCTGAAATACAGCCTCACCCCCAGTTTGACCCTGGACCTGAGCTACAACACCGATTTTGCCCAGGTGGAGGTGGATGACCAGCAGATCAACCTGAACCGGTTTCAACTGTTCTTCCCGGAGAAACGCCCCTTCTTCCTGGAGAACGCCGGCCTCTTCTCCGTGGGGAGTCCCCAGGAGGTGGAGATGTTCTTCTCCCGGCGGATTGGCATCGGTCCCCAAGGGAGCGTCGTCCCCATCACCGGCGGCGGGCGACTGACCGGCAAGCTCGGGGGATTCGATGTCGGCGTGCTGAGCATGTCGACAAAGTCCGTTGCCGCCACCGGGGACCTGGAGGCCATCCCGGAGAACAACTACACCGTGGCCCGGGTGAATCGGGAGCTGCCCAACCGGTCGGCCCTGGGGGCCATGTTCGTGAACCGCCAGGCCGCTCCCGGGAACGATTTCAACCGTACCACGGCCATCGATGGACGCCTGGGTGTCGGCCGGTATGGCCAGGTCATCGGTTTCGCCGCCCAGACCTCGACCCCTGGACTTGAGGGTGACGACTATGCCTTCAAGCTGGGGGCCAACTATAACTCGGAAGCCTGGCAGTTGGTCGCCAACTACACCGATGTGGCCGGGAATTTCAATCCCGAGGTGGGCTTTCTCCGGCGGGAAAACTTCCGTAAGTGGGATTTCCTCATCTGGCGCCGGATTCGGCCCAGGAATCTGTTCGGTCTCCAGGAGATCAGGCCCCACACCTCCTACCGGGGATTCTGGAACCATGCCACCGGATTCCACGAGACCGGGTTCTGGCACATCGACTCCCACTGGGAGTGGAAAAATGGCCATGAAATCCACACGGGGATCAATTTTACCAGGGAAGGGATCGCCGGGACCAACCCCTTTGAAATTTATCCCGGCATTGAAGTGCCTCCGGGGACCTATGACCACGTCGAGACACAACTGGTGGCCTTCACCAACCGGGGACACTGGTGGTCCCTCGGATGGCGCTCGGTTATCGGGGGCTATTTCGGCGGCACGCGCCTCAACCTGGAGCCTACCGTTGATATCCGGTCCGGTGACAAGTTCAACATCTCGGCAAGCTGGAGCCACAACACCATCGATCTTCCGGGCGGGGATTTCATCACCAATCTCGTGCGGACCAAACTCTCCTATTCGTTCACGCCGAGACTATTGTTATTGGGCCTGTTGCAATATAACGACCGCGACGAACTGTGGTCGGCCAATGTCCAGATGCGCTGGCTTCAGGATGCCAACACCGGGCTGTTCGTGGTGTATAACCAGGGGGGTGAGGTGGCCGGGCCTGGCGGCGCCATCCAGACGACCCGCGACCGCAGCCTGATTATCAAGTATACCTACCTGTTCGACGTCTTCAGATGAGGGGCCCAGGGCGCTGACCGGCCGAGCTGGCTAAGTGCTGGCAGGGCCTGCGAACCATGAGTAGGGTTCGGCTCATGAGGAGACGATCCCTCCTCATGAGCCGAACCTGAGGGAAAACTTCACCGTGGCCGTTTCGGAATGACGGACCCGCACTCCTCTGCAATACCCCGGTAAAGCCCTCAGATCAGCCGGAGCAGCTTTTTCTTCTGCCTGGCAAACTCCGCTTCATCAAGTACGCCCGTCGTCTGCGATTCGTACAGCTGCCCCAGTTGCTTCAGGACTTCAGCAGAATTTTCCTCGTTTTTGTCTTTGGGAACATATTTTCCGAGGCGGTCAAGGAGCCGTCCCTTGGCCTTCGTGAACTCCTTCTCTGTCAGGACACCCTGTTTCTGGAGGGCGCTCAACTGCTCAATCTGCACGATGATCGCCTCGGCATCGGCCAGTTCATACTCGCCGGAGGGGTAATAATAGCCGCCCGGCATGTAGGTGGGTCCCCAGAATGGG
>JADFNF010000009.1 GCA_022563485.1 Fidelibacterota bacterium
CTGCCTACTGGCTTCTGTGGTAGTCATGCCCTGGCTGAGTAGTACTTCAGCTTCCCTGAGTTTGTGGATGATTTGTTCCGGGGTATATCGCTTGATGGGCATGTCTGCCTCCCTTTTTTGTACCAAAGACTAACTTACGAACTGGTACAGCTTTTGGGGGGCAGGTCACCTGGAAGCAGCGATTTCTTGACTCAACAGCGCGGCGAAGATCTCGTGGACACAAAATCTTTTAAAGAAACCGGCTGCAACTGCTTAAAAATAGCCACGACCTCCATTGCTTTATTGGACTGTATTCATCGTCAATTTCTTGAAGAGAACGAATAAATTTCGAATGAATCATAAAATATAGCTGCGAAGGCATATGCTTCATTTGCTTCATCATATCGAATACGATATTTAAATACGTCAGGATTCTCGCCTTTAATTGGCATTGGATCAAGAAAACGCCTGGATACCTGTACAGTTTCTTGTGTTGTCCGATGTGGAATGAGTTGGTCGTTGGCAATCCCGCCAAAGAAGTTTGGTGAGACAACCAGAATTGGTAATTCCCACCTTCTACGAAAGGCATTAAAAAACATTGCCCTTGCCAAGTGGTCGATGCACGCATCGAAACGGTCACGGTCGAACTGGTACGTATGCCGCTTGCCCTGATCGATAGCGCCTCCGCGTTTTAAGAATGACCTATAGACATGTGGTTTTCGGGACGCGCCGCTAAGCAATTTTCCGAAAAACTGATGTCCCGCCACATTGCTATCGGATGCTGCCGTCATCAGAATTACTGTACGCATGAATTCATCATCCCTCGACTTGAGCGAATTATGAGTCTCGCACGAAGGGACTGTGACGAGGTTACGTCGCATATCTCGACCAATCTCATTTTCTTCTGGAAAGAAGCACAGTGGCGGAACATGTTCCTTTGAGGTTGAATCGCTAGAACACATGTAACAATGTTTGGTGCGCGTCATCAATGAAGGCTAGTCTATTGACCAAGACATACTCTTATCTCATCCTCTGTGACTATGACATCATCTAGATCGTGCAGCCGGTCCAACGCGACCTGCAAATCGGCGATTTCGGCCAGATCATCAGGCATTCTTACGGAAATATCTTTAATCATATGTTGCACTCCATGCATTGCATTATAATGTATTGAATGCAGACGGATAATACAAGTTGCAAGCGTGGCGCGCTACAGCGCTCACCATCCACCGACGCAAGCATTGGAGGCTTATTCCCTGAAAATCAGGCTCAGGCAGGTGAGCGATCCTTCCGCCTTTTCCAACTCCGAATTATCGATCAGTTCCACGTTGTAGCCCTCCCTCGCCACCAGCTCCGCTGTTTGGGGATAGCCGGAGGCCATCAGAATAACCCCATCCAATGGCAGGATGTTGGCCGCAGGCCCTTCGTCCCTGGGGACGGGCAATATCCTGTACCCTTCGAAAGGGGACGTATCGATCCAGTCGGTGGCGGCCAGAATGGTGGTTGCATCTAAGGCCGTGGCGCCGGTGACCAGGTGAAGGCAGTCGTGGACCGGCACGGGAATGACCTGGTAACCGTAGGGGGAGAGGAAATCGGCCAGGGCCCGGGTGCCAGCCCGGTTGGTGCGGGTTGACTGCCCCACATACAGCCTGGTCCCTACCTGGAGCACGTCCCCCCCATCGAGACATGCCGGTGGCGCCATGTGGACGATCTTCCGGTAAGGAGCCAGTGCCGCTGCGATGGCTGCCGATTCCCCCCATCTCGATTCCGCCGCCATATGGGTCATGACGGCCAGCTCATCGACCACTACCGCCGGGTCCTCGGTGAACACCGCGTCGGGCAGGTCCAGGTTGGCCTCCAGGGTGATCACCTCCAGGCCGTGGGACCTCAGGGTATCGCAGTAGGCAGCGTGCTGCTGCCGGGCGCGGGCCAGGTCGATGGGTTGCTGGTCCCGGTAGGTGCGTTCACCCTTGACGATGTTCGGAGAAACGGCGTGGGTGAGGGCAATCAACGACATGCATACTCTGGAAGGTGATGGTCAGTCATAGGTGAACCCGGCGAAGTTAGCCGGGGACCGGTGAAGGGGCAAGGGGAGCGGCTCGATCACCCCTTTTCCCCCATCCCCCGGCCCCTTTCGTGGTAAATTATTCGTTCGTATTTAGACCGGCCGCGTGGCACTTTGGCGCGGATCGGTGACGTGATTATAAGCAACAGGAAGGCACTATGCGTATCGGCATTTTAACGGGTGGGGGGGATTGCCCCGGCCTCAACGCCGTCATTCGGGGACTGGTCCTCAGCGGCGAGAAGAAGTACGGCTACGAATTCTTGGGTTTTCGGGACGGCTGGGCCGGCCCGCTGAATAATCTAACGATGCCCCTGGATGTCGACTTTGTCCGGGACAAGTATGATGAGGGGGGAACCATGCTCGGCACCAGCCGCACCAACCCCCTCAAGGACCCGGCCATGATCGACCAGATCAAGGCCAACCTTGCCGCAAACAAGATTGACGTACTGGTGGTCATGGGCGGCGACGATACCCTCGGGGTAGCCACCCGGCTGGCTGAGCTGGGCATCCACACCATCGGAGTGCCAAAAACCATCGACAACGATCTTTCGGCCACCGACACTACCTTCGGCTTCGATACGGCCGTATCCATCGCCACTGAGGCCGTGGATCGGCTGCATACCACGGCGCGGTCCCACCACCGGGCCCTGGTTGTAGAAGTTATGGGCCGCCATGCCGGTTGGATTGCCCTCCATACTGGTATCGCCGCCGGCGCCGACTTCACCATGCTCCCCGAGAGGGAGACCGACTTGAAAGTACTGTGCACCGCGGTGCAGAACGAGTTTGGCGATGGGCGAAAGAACTATGCTATCGTGGTGGTTTCCGAGGGGGCCAAGTTGGCGCAGCAGGAGGAGACTGTCACCCAGGACGAATCAATGGACGCCTTCGGACACGTAAAGCTGGGCGGGATCGGCAAAGCGGTCGCTCAGGCCATTGAAAAGGAGACGGGCATCGAAACCCGGGACGTGCTGCTGGGGCACATCCAGCGGGGTGGTTCACCTACGGCCTTTGACCGGGTGCTTTCCACCCGCTACGGCCTGTTCGCCACCGAGATGATCCACGGGGGCCAGTTCGGCCAGATGGCGGCTTTGAAGGGGGGCCAAATCGTGGCCGTGCCCCTGGCCAGCGCCACCGATGAGACCAAGGTTGTGGGGGAAGAGTGGTTCCCGGTACTGGACATCCTCCAAGCGTGATAAACCGGCGGATCACTCCGCATGCGCTGCCTGTCAGACTGAATCCGGCGGCTGACGGATGGAGCAGCTTAACTGTGATACCGACGTCCGGGTCTGAATGTCATAGGGAGCGAAATGGCCAACAGAGGGCTGGGAATGACCTCACCCTCGTTCGAAGTGCAAACCAATTTTTCTTATAGTGAGTTATTATTGATCATGATACGAAAGGAACACCATGAGTAAACCATATGCCGCACCACCGAAACTGAACCGGGAACGTCGTTTCCCGGACAATATGCAGGCGGCTCACGCCCTGACGCTCAAGGCCAAACGCGGCGCGCGGGGCAACCGGACCGGGAAAGGCTACGCTCTGCCCGCCTTCAACGTTACCACCTATCAAGGTATCGATTCGGCCTTCACCGCCTACGAGACCCTGGGGTCCTCAGGGCTGCTGGCCTTCTCCAACAGCGCACTGAAACACTTCGGCAGTGGCGATCCCCTGCTTGGACTGGAACAGGTAAGTGCTTACGTGGAACGGAAGGCGGCCCGCTCCAGTGTTCAGGTGGCCACCCACCTGGACCATGGCGATTACATCGGTGAGAGCGGCCGCAAGGTGGTGCAGGGGGCCGTTCACTTGTTGACCAGCGTCATGGCCGACAACTCTACCGACCATGCCGCCAAGCAGCCGACCCCCCTGGAGGACAATATCGGTTATACCCGGGAAGTGGTGAACATGGCCCATCCGGTAGGTGTGTCCGTGGAAGGCGAACTCGGGGTCCTGGCAGGGGAGGAAGACGAGGACACCAAGAGTGATTTCTCCACCTACACCCGTCCTGAAGACTTAGCCCAATTTTTGAAAGAAACTGGCGTACTGATGCTGGCGCCCACCATCGGCACAATGCACGGCCCCAACAAGGGCAAGCCGGGGCACAAGGTAAAACTTAATATTCCCCTGGCCCACGAGCTGCTGAAAGTCGCCAACAGCATCAATGACGAGATTATTTTCGTGGCCCATGGTGCTTCAACCCGGTACGAAGAGGTGGTCAGCTACGCGGTGGATCAGCTGGGGAAATTAGGCAGCGGCAACGGCGAGATGATCCAGGCCTGGAAGGACTTTGTCGGCACTGACTGGGACCAGATCCAGGGTCTTATCGGGGCGGGGTTTTGCAAGATCAACACCGATACGGAAAATCGTCAAACATTCCTGGCTGCCCTGTTGGGCGCCGTGACCAAGAACGCAGCGAAGATCGATATTCGTTGGTATGACAACCAGATGTGGAACGCAGTGACGGCCAGCTATATCAAGAAGCTCATTATGGCCGGGAACCATGGGATCTGGCACGAGCCGAAAATCGATGTGGACAAGTTCGTGTTTGATCTGAACAACACCTGACCGCAGCATTCAGGGGCCACAGGATGAGGCGGAGGCTCGCCGTGGAAGCCTGTTAAAGGCCCGCCAACAAATCCTTGGCCGCTTGGTGGCCGGGTTGATTTTCCAGCACGCGCTGGAGAAAGGCCGTCGCCTGCGGTTTTTGCCCCAGTTTAGTGGCGGCCGCTGCCAGCCAGAGCAGAGCATCCAGGTCATTTGGATGGCGCTCGATAAGGCGCAGGTAGATCTGGATGGCATCTTCAGTACGACCCACCTCGACGTAAACCTCCGCCAAGTTCCTGGCCGTGTCGGCGGCATCAGGATCGAGCTGCGTTGCGAGAGTGAGGTGTCCCAGGGCCCGGTCCGGGTCACCGTCGCGGTGGTAGAGCACGCCCAGGTCATTGTGCGCTTGGCTATACAGGGGGTTCAGCGCCACCGCATCGGTCAGGGCGGTAAGGGCATCCCCAAATTGACTTGAGGCTATGCGCTCCTGGGCCCGATTAAAGTGACTCTCCGCCTCCGCTTTGGCCCCTTCAGCGACGGAATCAGGGGCTGGCAGGAGGGGTACTTTCACCGGCACCTGAGTTGGCCGGGGCAGAGCGCCCTGCTCCATAGCCTGTAGCAATCCATCGCCGCCATAGGTGCAGAGTTCGGCGTACAGCTCGGCCACTTCGGAGGGGACTGTCGTCCCCGTATCGGCTTGCCCGGCGAGACGATGTTGCCGGGATGGGGTCGCGATAGCTGCACACGCCTGGTCAATGCGCCCAGGTGTGACCGGCCATCCCAACCACTGCACAATCCGCTGCAACTCCTCCTGAGGATCCAAAAAGTACCTATCGAAGTGGGTGAACAGCCGTTCCTCGGGCGCAGTATCGGCCAGAATGCGCTGGTAATATTTCAGGTAGAGGTTGAAGTTGAAGGCCGTTGTGCCGCCGACCCGCTTCTTAAGAGACTGGACCACCGCCAGAGGATGGCGCAGGCAGACGATCACCTTGAGACCCGGCAGCAGGGATTTCCAGAAGGGCAAGGTCAGGCTGCAACGCGGGTCCTTCCAACCCCACGGCTCATGCTGGCCAAGCGCCTGGATTAGCCGGTTCGCCCGATCGCGGAGAGGTGACAGGCCGGGGTCCGATTCCCACCCCTCCGTGATGGGGGGCAGCAAGAAGTCCCACCCCCCGGCCAGGTGGGCCAGAAGATCCTCATTGAGTCGGTCCATATCCTGGTTTTCCCAGAAGCCCAAGGGGTTCCCCTCGCCGGGCGGAACGATTCGGTCCGGTGGCCCTAAATAGAGACCACAGAGATTCAGGAGACGGGCGATCATGGAGGTGCCGGAGCGATGCATCCCGGTCACGCAAATGGTCATGGGCGATTGGCCTTTCCTATGGGGTCATGATACGTGGGCGCCGACTGAATTTAGGCACAAACTTTCTACATCACCGGCGGTAGCAGCGCCAATATATTTGTAGCCGTGGGGCTGTGGGAGGCAACCCCGGCCTTCGACGACGTTTTCCGAAGACGATTGGTAAAACTGCTAAAGTTTTCATTTGATCCGCCGATAGGGAAAGGAGTAACGCGATGGGTTCAGCAGTCAGGCGATGCCGCTGGCACCGGAAAAGAGAGTCGTCACGGGCAAGGATGCCCCTACAAACATGGTTACAAGGAGGTTCACATGAGTTTTACACGAATCGGCTCGAATACGGCAGCTGAACAGTCGTTCAACGCGCTGTTGAACGTTAACCGAGAAATCGGAAAACGGTTGTTGCGTCTGTCCACGGGCAAAAGAATCAATTCGGTCGGCGATGACGCCGCCGGTTTCGCCTTGGCCCGGGGGTTGGAGTCGCGTCGGCGTTCCCTCACCCAGGCTCTGGAGAATGTGGGTAACGCCAAAAACGTGCTGGCCATTGCCGAGGGCGGCTACCTGGCCATTGCCAGCCTGCTCCAAATCATCAAGGAAAAGACGGTCCAGGGGGCCGACGACTCCTTCAGTGCCGAACAGCGCGTGGCCATTCAGGGTCAGATTGATGCGCTGGTGACGGAAATCGATGACATCATTGATGAAACCCAATATCAGGGCTTAAGGCTCATCGACGGTACGTTTACCGGCAAGAAGTTCCAGACCGGCGCCGCAGCCGGCGACGTCTTTGACGTCGATCTGGGCACTTCAGCAAATGCCGTCACCTTGGGCGTTGATGCCCTGGATGTGACCTCTTCGTCCACCGCTTCTACGGCTATGGCCGCAGTCGATTCTGCTATCAATACCCTCAATAGCCGCGCCCAGCAGATTGGTGAGTTCCTGATCCGACTGTCCTCCAAGGAGGATACGCTGGCGGTGGCCATCACCAACACCGAGTCAGCCCGTAGCCGAATCGAGGACGCTGACTTTGCAAGGGAACAGTTGGATCTCGTCCGCTTCCAGATCATCCAGCAGACGGCCTTCTCGTCCTTCGCACAAGCCAATACTGCGCCGCAGTTGGTCTTATCGCTCTTCCGGTAAGCTAGCGCAGCCGGTTGAGTATTCACACCATAGGGGTGCCTGGCTTGGACCGGGCACCCCTTTTTGTATGGGTCGAATTCTCCGATGTCCCGCCAGGGGGCAGTAAAGTCATTTATACCCCACTCATGAGTTCTATCTGAATTGTGCCTCACGGCCCCTAAAGAATTGCCTCCATCTGCCGATAAGGGGGAGTAGACAAAGTATCATTGGAGAATGCGAACGTGAACGATACATGCCGAAGGAACCGATAGCGTGTTGCAACATCAATTTCAGCGTTCAGAAACGAGTAAAGATCCGTACCTGACGCAAAAAATAATGTCAGCCAATCCGGAGCAGCTCATCTCCTACATCTATGACGCCGTTATCTCGGCCTGCTATCAGAGGGATCAGGAACGGGTTCTCCGGGGGCTCATGATGTTGATTAAGGCGCTCAACTATGACTATCAAGAAGTCGCCATGCCCCTTTTCAAGCTCTATCAGTACTGTCTGGAGCGGGCCCGGCGGAACGACTATTCAGAGGTTGAAGAACTCATGGTAGGTGTTAGGTCCGCCTGGGTCGAAGCCATGAAAGCAAACTAGGAGGAATCCTGTGGCAGCTATCCTTGGTACCTCGAATGGGGGTTTCGATATTGAAGGTCTGGTGGCTCAGTTTCGGGCCATTGAGCTGATCGCGCGAGGTTCTCTCGAGATCAAAAAAGAGAAGCTGGAGAGCCGCCAGGAAGCGCTAAGCGACCTGGACTCAAAGTTCTCGGCCCTCTTCAAACTGTCCGAGCGTCTGGCCGACCCGTTCCTCAATGTGTTCGGTGCTAAGCTGGGTTCTACCAGTAACGCCGATCTGCTCTCTGTTACGGCCGGATCCACTGCCCAGGTCGGGAGCCATAGTCTGACCGTCGACCGGTTGGCGTCCATCGATACGCGTGTATCCCAACAGTACAGCGCGAGCGGCACCGATTTCAGCGCTCTTTCAACGGACCAGACATTCAAGATATTGGTGGCTCACCCCACCGATGCCGATCCGGATAACCGGGTGGAAATATCGGTAACGGTTGCTGCGAGCGCCTTTATCGTTGACTCCGTTAATCAGACCAACGATGATGTACTGAGTGATATTGCCAAGGCCATCAACGATGCCATGAGCGCCGCCGTCACCGCCGGGGACATTGAAATAACCGAACGAGTGACCGCCAGCTCGGTTGCTGAGGAGTCGGGCACCTCCCGGTTGGTGGTCAGAAGCGGCCAGTCGGGTGAGACCCATGCCCTGGAGTTTGATGATGTGGACGGACTCCTGGGAATTCTGCAGGTGACCAAGAACGTCCAAACGAACGGGACCAAAGGAGGTTTTATCACGGCGCTCAATGAATTGAGCGCCGCCTTCACCATTGATGGTCTGACCTTCAGCCGCGACAGCAACTTCGTGGACGATGCCCTCGAGGGTGTGACCCTGCAACTAGCCGGGACCACCACCACCAAGGAGACGTTTACGATCTCTTCCAACGTCGAGGCGGTGCAAGGTGAACTACAGGAATTTATCGACGCGTTTAACGAAGCGATAGAATTCCTGACTGAGAAGTCGAAAGCCGGTGGGGAGTTCCGGGGGGATACAGCGTTTGGATTTTTGCAGTTTAATCTGCGATCCCTGGTCACCAAGCGAGTCACAGGGGCCTTGTCGACAGAATTCGATCAATTGAGTGAAATAGGTATCAGTATCAATCGAGACGGTACCCTGTTTTTTGAGGATGCAACAAAATTGGAAGCCGCATTGGCCAAGAATTCCAACCTGGTGTCCGAGCTCTTCGGCGCCGCCGATGGCATTGGGGAAGGTTTGCAGAGCTTTATTGTCAAATTTACCCGTGCTTCAGGGCTCATATCGGGTTCACAAAGAATCATCGACCGGTCCCTGATCTTCCAGGATACTCGCCTCGATGAATTCGATGAACGCCTACTGCGGAAAGAGGATCGGTTCAGGGATGAACTGATCCGATTGCAGGTAGGCCTGGCGCAAGCCCAGCAGCAGTCAGCATTTTTTAGTGCCTTCTCCTCGGGGCTTGTCAGATTTTAGTTGAAGAAAGAAGGTTAACATGATTGATACAATTCAAGGTGTGACAGTTACCCAAAGACCGGACCCTGATCCTGCGCCAGTTGTTCGGGTCCGTCAAGACAACCGAGCGGCGGCGGCAAAAGGTGCCGATGCGCCCAGGAAAGCCGCCCGGGGTCAGTCCGCCGTGGGGCAGATCGGTGATATTTCCGGCGTGGTATCGGCGGTCAACGACCTGGTACACCAGGTTTCAGCCACCAAGATTACCTTTGCAGTGGATGAGGCTACCGGGCAAACAGTGGTTCGGGTCTTGGATAAGGAGACCGGTGAGATAATCCGGCAGCTCCCACCCGAGGAACTTTTGATTCTGGTTGCCAAAATGGAGCAGCTCTCCGGACTCATTTTTAGCCAGGAAGTTTAGATCGTGGGCCAACGAGACACCCAGACGACGAAGGGGCAGGATCACCTGCGGCGTATTCTCTTGCAGCTGCGTGATGCCATGGCGGCCATACTTGATGCCTCCAGGAAGCTTTTGGACGAACCGGGTCGTCTCAATGTCGACAAGTTTGAAGATCTTTTGCAGCTACGCGCCACTTACCTGGAGCAATTCAAGGAGCTCGACAGTGAGCGACGTCAGTTGATGAAGCAGCTGGGCGACCAGGACGGGACGGCACAGCTCCTTAGTGAGGAAATTCAGGCATCCATCCAGGTGTTGGCAACCCTCGACACCCGTTTGAAGGACCGGGTTTTGAATGCGCAGATGATGATTATAAATAGTATGGCGATCACCCCCAAGTTTGTTAACTTTAGTCAGAGCACGGGCGATGGAACTCACGCAAACAGGTTTGTGGTGGATATAACGAGGTAACCTAATGACACCTATCGAAAATATCGGGAGTAACCTTCCGCCTGTTGATCGTTTGAAGCAACGGGATCGTGTGGACTCTGCCCATCCTGAGAAAGTCGGACAGCAGGGTCAGGCTGATCGCCTCGCCGCCCAGGGTCTCCGGGGGGACACGGTAGAGATTTCGTCCACCGCTAAAAAACTCGCTGAGAGCCAGGACGAGGTAGCGCGCTTCCAGGATCTGCTCCACAATCTAAGGAACGAGGATCCAGACAAATTGTCAGGCCTCCGACAGCGCATTGATGAAGGAGAGTTCAATCAGCCGGTGGTACAGGCGCAAGTGGCTGAAACGATCAGCCGATTGCCGCAATTCCGGAGCCTTCTCGAGAAACCCTCCGACGCCCCATCCAGTAGTCAACTGACAGGCTCTATCCAAGATCGCATCCGCGCAGGGCAATTCCAGACAGAAGAGGTTCTTCAGCAAGTGGCCGTCAATATCCTCAACGAGATCGGCGCCCCTTAGACATTAAAACCAGGGTCCCGACCCTTCGGTTTCCCCCCAGTTTGCCTGCTTCAGGTTCCGGCTGATCTTCTGCACTTAAAGTTAGGAGAAGCGACCGGAGTGCAATTAAGTTATCCTTTGAAATAGTGAGCGTCTTAAGGGAAGTTTCTTATTACGCATGCACCAGAGATGGTTGAATGAATGATGGAATGGGTTTGTGATGGTATTTTACTGCAGATGTAGGTTGCGATTTCTCATCGATGACCGCTTCTTCGTGGCGGAGGATTGCATAGGCGAGTGCCTATGTGCTCATCTTCCGCAAATGTTCTTCTCAGAAATGCCCATGCAGCTCCCCCCCGCCTTCCCGATTGAATAGGCTTGCGTTGCTTGATATACCTAGCCTACAAATCCACTATCAGAATAAACGGTGCAGCCGCCCTGAAGACAGTTGCTCTACTTGTCGGCAACCATACCATTAGGTTTCGGGATGACACATAATTTTGGGTCCCTTTGAAGAAATATCGTAAAATCAGCCTTGGCATGATGGTTAGGTGGCAAGTCAGGCTTCGGTTCTCGAGCAGGAGTTGGCCAATTGGATCCCGGTCATGGGTGGAGCAGGATCCCGGTCAAAATAAAGGAGGAATGGATGTCAATTTCAAAGTTTGATACAACAGCTCAGGAAGAGGCCGACGAGAAGGCAGAAGGTGTGCGGCAGCTGGTTTGCTTCCGACTGGCAGAGGGGAGTTATGCGCTGGATATCAAGTTTGTTCGTGAGATCAACCGGTTGACCAACGTGACGACCATTCCCACTGCGCCGGATTTCGTTGAAGGAATCATCAACTTACGTGGTTCCATCGTCCCAGTGGTAAACCTAGGTCTCCGCTTCGGCCTTGCCAAAACGGAACATTCCAAGGATGCTCGCGTCGTCGTCATTGAAAGCAATGGCCGTACTCTCGGAATGCTAGTTGACGAGGTCTCAGAAGTCTTGCGCCTTTCCGGGGCGGAGATTGAGCCGGCGGACAATATGGTCTCGTCCGGCATCGATGTCGATTTCGTGGATGGGGTCGGCAAGGTGGGTGAGCGACTGATCCTGCTTTTGGCTCCCGACAAGTTGTTCACCGAAGAAGAGCAGGCCACGCTCGACAAGATCGCTAAAGGTTAATGATCCGTTCGGGAAATCATGTGCCGGGGGGAGTTCCCGCGGTGGTAAAATGGTTCATTTTAGGACCTGATACATGGCCGCCGGTGTTATAAACCGTCGATAATTGGAGAGAACTATGACAGCAAAAGAGACCAATGCGCAATCGTCAGCGGTAAAGAAGGGGCCAATATCCTCAGATAGCAACATGGCTAATGGTAATAGATCAGCGGACAATGGTGACTTGTTAATGGTAACCTTTACGCTGGCCGACCAAACCTATGGAGGGGATATTCTCCAGATCCAGGAAGTCACTGGAATGAGCCACATTACCCGTGTGCCGCACTTGAAGTCCTTTATCCGGGGGGTCACCAATTTACGGGGCAACATTGTTCCGACCGTGGATCTCCGTCGCCGCCTGGGGCTTGAAGTGCGGAATGATCTGATGAACCAGCAGATCATGATTGCCCGCAGCAAACAGGGCTTGATCGGCTACATTGTCGATTCGGTGCGGGAAGTGATCCTGGTTCCCCACCGAGCTATCGAGCCGACGCCTGAGGACTGGTTGGATGCCGATCACAAGTACTTCGTGGGAATCGCAAAGTTGGAGGATAACCTTGTCACCATTGTTGATTTCAGTCGGGTAATCCAAACTGATGGAGTGCTGGTGGATGAATTCAAGCAAGGATGATCCCAGAACAACCTTCTTTCTCAGATCCGTTACTGTCGGAGTTCCAGCGGATCTTGGCACAAAAGGGTCCAACCTCTTGGTCCGTTCTCCTTGGGCGCCTAGCCGACGAATTGGCTCACGCCCGGCAAAGGAAACAGACTCGCGTAGATTTTTCCCAGCGGGAAGATCCCGTCAAAGTCTCCATCAATCGAGTGTTGCGTGAGCATCAGGTCCAACTCCACTGGGAGAAAATTGCCTATCTGGGTTGTTCCGCAGGCGGGGATGTGTCCCTCAGGACGTTGTTCAGTTACATCGCTTATCCCCATATACCTATTATCATCGCCATGCATCACAATCCGGGATTCCGATTTTTGGCTAAGTTGAATATGGCAAACGGCATTGCCCAACAGCCGATCATTGTAGAGCACGATATGTCCATCAAGAGTGGGGAGCTATATTTTGTTCCTGGAGACCAGTTGATCGGCTATCACGCCAATGATCGGTCGTTTCAGCTCAGTCCGCCCCCTTCAAAGCGCCGTTTTCGCCCCTTGATTGATCAGGTTTTTTCAGTGGCGGGCCAGCGTTTTCATCGGCAGGCAATAGGCGTTATCATGTCGGGTATGCTCAATGATGGCGCCGCCGGGTTGAAGGACATGTTTTTGAACCACAGCGATGTCCTGATCCAGGAACCGATGACGGCATTATTCGACGATATGCCCAAGGCTGCGCTGGAGGCGGTGCCCACCGCAGAAGTACTTTCGCTCAAGGGCATTGCGGATCGAATCAACGCCTGTTCCCGCCAGTTTTTGATTCCACGGTCATACAAAACGATTTTCGCTGCCGGCGGCCTCGGGGATTGATGACCAAAGCCGAGGAAAACGTCCATGTCTACGACGCCAATCTGGATGGCGGTTCGGCGTTACAAGACTTCTTCGAGGGCGATAGCTTGACGGTGGCTACCCGGTTTTTCCGGAATAAGGTGTTCTTCCAGCAGCTGGAGGAGGTGGTGATACCGCAACTTCTGCAAGGGGGCCTTGCCCATCGAAAAGTCGTGCATATATGGTCGGCCGGTTGTTCCGATGGTCGGGAGACCTACTCCCTAGCGGTAGCTGTACGTCGTATTTTGGATCAACTGGGCCACAAACGCATTCAGTTGCAACTGCGTGGCTCCGATCTAAGCCGACCCCAGCTGGACAGGGCGCGGAAAGGCGTGTACCGGGTCGGCCCAAGTGATAATGGCGTCTTTAGGCCCTACAGCGATTTCTTCACCCAACTCAGCCCGGCGTTGTGGGAGGTGAAGGATTCCATCCGGCGCCTGGTGGAGTTTGTGGATGAAGATATTGCCAAGGTAGTTCCAGACGAACCGTATGACCTCCTGGTCTGTTCGTTGGTACTGCTCTATTACGAGCCCAATTACCAGAAGGAAATTCTCCTGCATCTCTTGACAACCTTGCGGGTGGATGGATTTTTCTACGTCGCACCGGTGAGCAGCAGATGGATGCGGACTCAGGGATTCAAGCCGGTCGTCAACGGGATGAATCTTTATCACCGGGACCAGGCAATCTCATCGGCGGAATGAAGACTCCGACGAGTCATGTGTGAGAGGAAGATTGAATGACACAACTTAGTGAATCGCTAAAGAAGGAACTGGTTGCTATCGTCGCTAACCTGAACCACGACGATTCCGACATACGCCGCTGGGCAATTTATGACCTCGAGCAATTTCCACCCGAATACACTGTGGAGCATCTAGTGGGTGGTACGGAGGATGATCATCGGGCCGTCCGTGAAGCAGCGGCTGAGGTACTCAATTCAGTCCCGGCAGACCAGTGCCTGCAACTGCTCATCCCCCTGCTGGGCAGTCCCCGCATTGAAGTGCGGAACCTGGTGGCGGGCATTGTGGCCAAATTTGATGCAGCTGCCGTGGATTATCTGCTGGAAGCATTGGTTCATGGCAATGAAGACGTGAGAAAGTTCAGTGTAGACATCCTGGGCTTGACCCGCAGTGATCGCGCCGTGGAAGGGCTGGCCAAGGCTCTGTATGATCCGGTGGAAAATGTCGGGGTATCGGCCGCAGAGGCGTTGGGGAAGATTCGCTCGGTAAATGCGACGCCTTATCTGGTTAAGGCCTTTGAGGACCGTGAATATCTTAAACGGGAGTGCGCCGAGGCATTAGGCTTGTTAGGGGTCCCTGAAGCCGCTCATTTTCTCATGGAGCAATTCTTAACCACCGACGAGCTGCTGGTCAAGTACGCCATGGTGGACGCTATGGGAAATGCCGGAGATCTTAAGGTGCTGGCGTTTCTGGAGCAGAATTTTGACCAGATAGAAGAGGCGCTACATGGCACGGCAGCTTTGGCTCTCATGAAGATTGCCAGGCGTCAGCGCATCAACCTTTTCAACCGCCCGGGCATCCCTTTGAAGGCCATACTGGAATCGATGGTTGACAGTGATGAGGAGTACCAGCAGCTGCTCATTGGGCATATTGATGCATCGCTGAAACCGGAAGTGCTGGAGGCTCTGACCAAGGGACGAGCCGCCTTTGGTTCCAATGCATTGGTAGCGTTGATTAAGGCGGCGGCGCCCCACTCTGAATTGAGCGAATTCCTGTTGAGCATGGTGGATCATCCCGATGATTGGGTGGCCTATACGGCCCTCGAACATCTCACCCATTTGGACAAGGCGGCGGCGGCTGACGTTATTAAGCGGGTGCTGGGGGGTACGCGGAATTTACCCCAGTTGGCTGCTATCAAGGTCGCCCAGCGCATCGAACTCAGCGAGGCTCGGGAGTGGATCAAGCCGTTCCTGAAGTCTGAAGACGATGATTTACGAGGCATGGCCAAACAGGTGCTCGGGGACTGATGATGACCAACCTTAGAAAGGTTATCGGCGGTTTGCTTGCGAAGCTCCGAAGGTTGCTGGTCAGATCACAGCCGCAACGCACTTTCATCGGTAGAACCCTGCTCCGAACATCAGCTGAGATGGCAGCCAATGGGGAATAACGCCGGTCACCTCACCATGACAGCCATTGCCACAGTTTTGTCGCCCACCCTGGATGTGGACCAATTTCGTGAGTTGCGTGATATTATATATGAGAAGAGCGGTATTTTTTATACCGAGAACAAGATTTACCTGCTGGAAAACCGGCTGGGACGGCGCATTAAGGATCTCGGGATGAACTCCTTTAAGGAGTACATCAGCCATATCCGATCGCAGGATGGGAGATCGGAGGAGTTTCATCAGATTTACAATGCTGTTACCATCAACGAAACCTTTTTCTTCCGATATCAAGCTCAACTCGATGCCTTTAAGAATAAACTGCTGGTTCCCCTCATAAAAGATCGGCAGGCAAGTGGGAAAAAACGGATAAGTGTCTGGAGTGCTGCGTCCTCGAGTGGTGAGGAACTCTACACCATCGCCATCATGGTGCATGAGGTGTTGGGTACCCAGATCAAGGAATGGGATATCCGTCTCCTGGGAACTGACATCAGTCATCGGGCGCTCAAACTGGCCAATGAGGCGGTTTATACCAAGAATTCTTTTCGGGGGGCTATGAGAGATCAACAAAAGCAGCAGTACTTCGATGAAGACGGGCTCATTTTCAAACTGAAGACCGAGATCAAAGATTTGGCTCAATTTCGATACCTGAATCTGAACGACGATGCCGAGCTGCGCAAGCTGCGGGGATTAGATTTCATTTTTTGCCGGAATGTTTTAATTTACTTCGATGAAGAAATGAAGAAGCGGGTCTTACGTTCTATGTATGGTGTCTTGAACCATGGTGGCTACTTTTTTCTGGGGGAGGCGGAATCCTTGCATGGGATCAGTTCATCGTTCACGGTTGAACATTTCTCCGGTGCGTTCGCCTATAAGAAGGAATAAGAAGTTTGGAGAGAGTCGATGAGTGATGGATAAGGAAATTAAATCGAAACAAGTTGTTCTAATCGCGGACGATTCATCTACGGTGCGGAAGTTTGTGGCCTTTTCATTAAGCACCGAAAGTTTGGAAGTGGTCACGGCGGTGGACGGCATGGACGCCCTCGAAAAGATATCACAGATTCCTAGGGTGGACCTAATCATCGTCGATCTTAACATGCCGAACATGGATGGTTTCGAGTTTATTCAAAACGTTCGAGGTTCGGATACTCACGGGAAAGTCCCGATCATTATCCTTTCCTCAGAGCGGGGTGAGGAGGCGAAACAAAGGGGCAAACAGGTTGGTGCAAATGCCTATATTGAGAAGCCGTTCGATGCTAAAGTAATTAAATACCAGGTGTCCAAATTCCTGTCATTAAATTACCAAAGACCTACAGACGTTTGAAGATTTGAGTACAGAACAAGCAGGCAGTGGATAATATGCGAACGATCCAGTCTTTCGTCGCCGAAACAACTAGTCAGGAAAAACCAAACGGGCCGAATAGGGCCAGGGAATTTCCACCTAGGCGGATTGAACTGGAAATTGAAGGGGGACTGACGCATGAGTGTCTATGATAATCTGGTTGGAATGGAAGAGATTCTCGACGAATTTATCGTTGAGACCACGGAGCTCCTGGAAGCGGTCAATGAAGACCTGATTCACCTGGAGTCTAACCCGGATGAGGAGATCTTAAACCGTATTTTCAGGGCCTTTCATACTTTTAAAGGTACCTGCGGTTTCCTGGGTTTTACCCAGGCGAAGGATTTGGCCCATGTGGCTGAAGATCTATTGAATCAGTTGCGCAACGGTAAACTGAAACCCAACGGTTTCATTATTGACAGTCTCCTGGAGTCGTCCGATTGGTTCGGGCTATTCATCAATGATGTGAAAGAGCGGGAGGAGCGGGTCTACGAGATTGAGCCCCTCATCAAAAAACTGGAAGCCGCCCTTGCTGGTGAGGGGTCCGGGGACGCCAAGGAGCAACCAACCGTGGAATCGGAGGCTCAAGGAGCGGCTGAAAATGGACAGCCCATACCGATCTCCGATGGGGAGGCCGCCAAAGCCGCCGAGACTGTTTTGAGCGATGGAGAAGTCTCGGAATCACGCGACACCGATGGTGTCGCACACCCCCACGCGGAAATCCTCGAAATCATCGATACAGTCGAGAAGGATCTGATTGCGAGCAGCAATCAGATTAAGGAGACCAACGTGGGTGAGTTGGCCAGTAACTTCGGCGTCTTGGAGGAAAATTGCGCCGAACTGGGTGTCCATTCGATCGGAATCATCATTGAGAAGACCCATCGATACCTGTCGGAAGTAGCCAAGGACCAAATCACTCCAACCCCCGAGGGTAACGTAGCCGTTGTTGAGGTTTTGCAATGGTTCAAGGGCATCATTCAGGAAGCCGGGGACGGTTTGGTAGAGGACGATGAAAATGTCCACCTGATGGAGAGCCTGGAACACCTCCTGACAGGTCAGATAGCCGGGAAAGAGGGCAAAAGTGGAACCAAGGACGGTAAATCAGACGCAGGGACCCAGACCATTCGGGTTGATATGGGACGGCTGGAAAATCTAATGAACCTGGCCGGTGAATTGGTGCTTAATCGCAATCAGTTGGTTCAGGCTTATTCCGATCTTGCGGCATCGAAATCCGCCGATACCACCCTCGATGACCTGGACCAGGTGAACAATTCCCTGGGGCGGATTACCACCGAGATCCAGGAAGCGGTTATGCAGATGCGAATGCTGCCCATCAGCAATGTTTTCAGGAAATTTCCTCGCGTGATCCGTGATCTGACCCGGAAACAGGGTAAGCAGGTGGAACTGGTAACGGTGGGTGAGGAGACCGAGTTGGATCGCTCCGTGATTGAGGCGATCAGCGATCCGCTTCTGCACCTGGTGCGTAATGCGGCGGACCATGGCATCGAGTCTCCCGATATTCGCCAAGCCAAGGGAAAGCCTGCTACGGGAACTGTCACCCTCCGAGCGGCACATGAGGGCAATCATATCGTCATTGAGGTGGAAGATGACGGGGCCGGGATCGACGCCGACAAGCTGGTCACTGTAGCCTTGAAAAAGGGGGTTATCAGCCCGGAAGAAGCCGAGGCCATGTCTTACCGGGAAAAGTTGAACCTCATCTTCCGCCCCGGGTTCAGTACGGCTAAAAATGTCACCGATGTCTCCGGGCGTGGGGTTGGGATGGATGTGGTCCAGACCAACGTCAGTAAGCTTAACGGCGCCATCGATATTGATACGAAACTGGGTGAGGGGACCCGGATCACCATTAAACTTCCATTGACGCTGGCGATTGTCACCGGACTCAAGGTGGCCGTGTGGGATGAGGAGTACATCATTCCGTTCAGCTCGATCATAGAAACGGTGAAAATGAGTGAGTCCGAACTGACCAAGATAGAGGATAAATGGGTCATCAGGTTCCGCGAATCAGTGATTAACACCCTCTACCTTGACGAATGGTTCAAGGTAGAGCACGACAAGGAAAAGAAGGACCAGGAATTCTACGCCGTCGTCGTGTCGGTGGCAGCGTTCCGCTATGCCCTGGTGGTAACCGGCCTCAAAGGACAGGAAGAGGCGGTCATCAAGCCGTTGGGACAGATGTTGGGCCGGATCCCTGGAATTGCCGGTGGCACCATTGGCGGTGATGGACGTATCACCCTCATACTGGATGTACCCGAACTCATTCACCATATGGGGTTAGGCTAAAAATTTGATTACCATCGTTGTTATTGATGACTCCGCTTTTATGCGGAAAGCCATCCAGATTATGGTGGAGTCAGATCCGGAGATCAAGGTCGTGGGCATGGCCCGGGATGGGTTGGAAGGCGTGGAGTTGGTCCGGAAATTCAAGCCGGACTGCGTCACCCTTGATCTTGAAATGCCCCGCATGAATGGATTGCAGGCTCTTGATATCATCATGAAGGAGATTCCCACACCCGTGCTGGTGGTCAGCTCGGTCAGTACCGAGGGAGCGGAGATAACCCTGGAAGCGCTTGACAAGGGCGCGATGGACTTTATCGCCAAGACCCAATCCTTCGTGGCCATCGATATTACCCAAATCAAGGAAGACCTCCTCAGGAAAATCAAGAGCATCGTTAAGCAGCGACCCACTAAGAAACGGGCTTTTATGGAGGCCCTGAAACGCCGGCAAAACCGCAAAGATGCTTTGGCCAGCCAGGCCGAGCTGGGGGAGGTGTCTGTGCCGGCTGCGCTGAAGGACAAGAAGTATGCCTTGGTGACCATCGGCGTTTCCACAGGCGGCCCTCCGGTAGTCCAGCATATCCTGGAAAATTTGCCAGCTGACTTTCCCGTTGGCATCTTGATTGCCCAGCATATGCCTGAATCTTTCACCAAACCGTTTGCCGATCGTCTCAATAAAATCTCATCCCTTGAGATCAAAGAAGCGGAGCCTGGGGATCGAGTGACCAAGGGCCTTGTGCTGATCGGACGTGGCGGTAAACATATGGTCGTGGAACGCAAAGGAGCCCATGTGGTGGTGGACCTGACCACCAAACCCGACGGCCTGCTCTACTTCCCATCGGCCGATCAACTGTTTTCATCGACCACCCGCACCTTCGGGTCACATTCTCTGGGCGTTATTCTTACCGGCATGGGCCAGGATGGGCTGCTCGGTCTGAAAGAGATGAATGCCTCCCATGGCACGATCCTCGCCCAGGATGAAGAATCTTGTGTTGTTTACGGGATGCCCAAGGTGGTGGTGGATGCAGGTATTGCCGATATCGTCACTTCCGCCTTGAATATGCCGACCGTTATAAAACATCTTGTGGAGTAAGGAGCCGATCTATGGAAATAAAATCGAAGCGTATTCTGTTTGTTGAAGATTCTCCCACTATGCGGCGGATCATCGCGAACTCTCTTCAGCGCCTGGGATTTTCAGACATCATTGAAGCAGAGAATGGCGTTGATGCGCTCAATAAATTAGAAGGCCAGAAGATTGACCTTGTCATTACTGACTGGAACATGCCCGAAATGAATGGCGCTGACCTGGTTAAAACGCTGCGGTCCATGCCTGAGTACGGGGAAATACCGATTGTCATGATCACAACCCGTGGCATGAAGGACGACGTCATGACGGCCATGAAGCTTGGTGTGAACGGCTACGTCATCAAACCGTTTACACCGGATGTGTTAAAATCCAAACTCGAATTGGTCATGAAATAACGCTCTTGGGAGATAAAAGGAGAATGCCTGTGAAGACAAAAAAGGGGGCCGTGCTTCAGAGCCTCAGGGACATCGAATCATTATTCGAATTCGGCGGCGAGATCACCCCATTTCTTGAGGAGTTATTCAACTTTCTCAATGATCTGATGCCCATATTGGCCAAGGCCAAAAAATCGTTAGAGAGCACCACCAGCGCCATGCCGGGTGCGTCGGAGAACATCGCAAGCGCCGAGCAGATGGCCGAAAGCGCTGCCCATACCATTATGGACACAGCTGACCAGATCTACACGGGTTTGAACGATCTGATCGCCAAGGAGCCTGAAGGGGAAACCAAAGAGACGCTGGCCGTTCTTACCGAAAAAATTTCCGATATCAGCATGGCCCTCCAGTTCCAGGACATCACTTCCCAGCATCTCAAGCAAGCGGGCCAGATCGTCGAGGCCATCCAAACCCGGATGGTCAAACTGTTCAATGCGCTCCAGAGCATCGGCGAGCATAACGAGTTGGTGAGGAGTCTGGTTGAGAAGTATGCCGAAGAGGATGGAGAGGACGACGCCATTGATACGGCCGACACAATACGGAAGGACGATTCGATTACCCAGGCGGATATCGACGCGTTATTCGGTTCATAAATTATTTTAGGAGAAGGGAAGTTGCCATGGTCAGTAGTAATCCGTTAGCCAATCCACGGTCTGCGCCTACCAAGGCAGATTTGAAGAACTACCTTGGGCCGGGGCGTTATCGCAGGTTCGATACAATCTACGAGGAACTGATTGAATTAGGCCTGACCGCGGCGATGGTATGGAGCAAGCAGGACCAGCAATGGCACCACAGCTTCTCCTACAAGAAACAACCCGTCTTCTCCATCAGGTGGGGGATCGACTTTTTTTACGTGCTGCTGGTGCTTAAATCGGATGACTATCTCAAGCTCGCCCGCAACAAGGATATCACCCCCGACGCAGCAGATTTGCTCCGCAAATATCCACCCAATCCGACAAGTAAGACCTCCCGTATCGAAGCGAACATGGAGATCATGAGAGATCAGGAGGCGTTCTTCGAGCTGTTGCCTGTGCTGCTCAAAGAGCTGACTCAGGGGGCCTAAGCCTTAAGCCGGTGGCGGTTCGGCCAATCGGCGGCAGAAGCAGTTGGGCCTGAGAGGACTTCGCAGGATAGCAATGCCGGGAGGTGGAGCGCTGGGGCGATACTAAAACCCCCGACCGGCGGACGCGTTGTGAATGGGGCGGCGGTAGTATTCGAAGGTTTTCCCGGAGCCGTGCCAATTGGTAAACCGCTTCACAATCACCGTAGCCGGCGAAAAATTCTTGGCGATACCCTCTATAACATGACCGGTGACGTACCGGTAGCCATGCTTCTTGGTCCAGTTGAGATAAACCCTCTTCAAGGTTTTGGCGAATCCGTTGCCACGATAGCGGGCCAACATGATAAAGGCGTAGGTATACAGCGTGTTCCCCTGGCCCAGGTTCTGATCAAATCGGGCCCAGGCGTCGTGAGCGAAATATTCCAGCGGGACACCGATGATGTAGCCGACGATCTCTCCCCGATACCGGGCCACGAAGGGGAGGGTCTTGGGATAGTTAAAATATTTTCTGATGGTGGCCTTGGTCAGGCGAGCCGACTCACCATATTCGCTCGCCAACGATCCGGACACATCCATAAGGGCCGGGACATCCTCAGACCCTACGTACTCCATCAATTCGATCTGGATGCCATATGGGGAGGAAGCGATGATGCGCGTGCGTGACTTTTCGTTGATATTAAGGGTGAGCTGCTCCATTGCTCTAAATTTTCCAGGTGACTGATAAAATAATTTAGGTGTATACCTCTCGCCCATCCAGCGAAAAGATAGGCCACCGGCCTGGATTGAAATTTACAGCCAACTATAGGCCAGCGAACAGAAGCACATGGTGGCCAACCCAGGGGGGTTGGTAGGCCCGGCTGACGGTCTTAAATTCGCGCCGGGCCGGTGAGTCCACCCAACACCGGACAACAAAGGGAAATAGCCGCCACCGTACTGAAAGCCCTGAGGAGAACCCATCCATGACCCATGCCACCTATGCTGATATTCTACGGCCGGATACTAGGCGCAACGCCCGGCTTTATGACGTGAGCCTGATCGTCGGCGGTTCTCTGGCGGTGGGCCTGAGCGCCCAGGTCGCTCTGCCCCTTGCCTTCAGTCCCGTGCCCATCACTGGGCAAACCCTGGCGGTGCTGCTGGTCGGGGCGCTCATGGGCCGTGTGCGGGGTGGCGTCGTGATGCTGCTGTACCTCGCCGAAGGGGTGGCCGGTCTGCCGGTGTTCGCTGGGGGTGGCGCCGGAGCGGCTCATCTGCTGGGACCCACCGGGGGCTACCTGGTCGGTTTTGTGGTGGCCGCTACGGTAACCGGTTATCTCGCCGAACGGGGATGGGATCGCCGCTTTGGGACGACCCTGGCAGCCATGCTGCTGGGCACGGTAGCCATCTTTGTTGTCGGGCTGGCATGGCTAGGGCTGTTCACCGGGACAGAGAACCTGCTTGCCATGGGCCTGTATCCTTTCGTCCCCGGAGCCATCGCTAAAATCATAGTAGCGGCGGCGTTAGTGCCTCAAGGCTGGAAACTGCTAGATTTGAGGAAATCGCCAGGGCTTAACGACTAGCCAAGGCAGCCGTCAAACGCACGAATCATAGTCCTTCTAAGGGAAGAATACTTTGCATCGAACCTACCAGGATAAAACCGTCCTCATTACCGGGGCCTCCTCGGGCATTGGGGCGGAGTTTGCCCGCCAACTGCATGCCCAGGGCGCTCAACTGATCCTCACAGCCCGCTCGGTTGACAGGCTCCGTAAAGTGCAGGCCGCCTGCCCGGGCAGCGTGGTGATTCCCGGCGACCTCACCGACCCGGGTTTTCCGGCCCGGCTGCATGCCATAGCCACCGGCAACGGCCGCCAAGTGGATATACTCATCAACAATGCCGGCTACGGCTATTACGGCCGGTTCCACAAAGGCGACCTTACCTGGCAGCTGAACATGATCCAGCTAAATATCGCTGCCCTCACCGATCTCACCTACCGCTTTCTGCCCCAGATGCTCGACCGGCCAGAGGATGGCTGCGGCGTCATCAACGTGGCCTCTGTGGCTGGGTTTCTTCCGGTGCCCCACTTCACGGTCTACGCCGCCACCAAGGCTTATGTGATGAATTTCTCCCAGGCCCTCTGGCAGGAACTGCAGGGCCAGGGGGTCACCGTGACCTGCCTGAGCCCCGGCTTCACCCGGACGAACTTCCAATCCGTGGCGAACGGGACGGGTGGGCGGTATTTCGAGCAGGAACCGGCAGCGGTGGTGCAGTCGGCGCTGAAGGCTTTTCAGCGGGGGCGGCGGTTGGTGGTGACCGGGGCATTTAACAAGCTGGCAGCGGTTTTAATGCGCCTGATGCCAACCGGGCTTATGATGAAGGCCGCAGGCAGGGCCATGAAGCGAGCATAGGAAACTCCAGCCTATATTTTTGGTTGGGGCATCGGTTGGTCGGGAATAATAAGGAGGACGAAGCCGTGAGCAACACCATTTTCGCCAGGATCATCAACAAGGAAATCCCCGCCGACATCATTCACGAGGATGACCAATGCGTGGCCTTCCGGGACGCCAATCCCCAGGCCCCGGTGCATTTTTTGGTGGTCCCGCGCAAGCCCATCCCCAGGCTCCAGGACCTGGTCCCCGAAGACAGTGAGCTCATCGGGCATATCCACCAGGGGATCACCCGGCTGGCCGCAAGCGAGGGTATCGCCGATGGCTACCGG
>JADFNF010000141.1 GCA_022563485.1 Fidelibacterota bacterium
GAGCACTATCTGGTGGTGAACGAGCTCAATCGCCTCGGGGTCCGGCTGGTGAGCATCGCGCCCCGGTTCATCGGCGATTTTGAAAAGGGTATCGATTACAAGGGGGACCTGGCGAAGTTTGAGGAGCATTACATCCAGCACGTGGAAATCGCCGAGCGGTTGGGACCCTATAAGATCAGTTTCCATTCCGGGAGCGATAAATTCCGGGTGTACGGGGCGGTTGGCGCCCTGGGGCGGGGCCACATCCACATCAAAACCGCCGGGACCAGCTACCTGGAGGCCCTGCGGACCCTGGCCCGCACCGAGGTCGAACTGTTCGGGGAAATCCTCGATTTCTCCAGGGAGCACTATGGGGACCAGAAGAAGACCTACCATGTCTCCGCCGACCCAGGCAAGGTGCTGGCTGCGGCCTCCTATTCACCGGCCCAGCTGGTCGAGCTGTTCGAGATGGATGACGCCCGGCAGATTCTGCACGTCGCTTTCGGTATCGTGCTGACCCAACGCAAAGCGGATGGTGCTTACCTGTTCAGGGATCGCGTCCTGAAGGCCCTGGACGAGCATGAGGCCGAGCACTACGAGATATTGCGGCGCCATTTCCGCCGTCATCTGGAACCGTTCATGGGTCACTGACCGTGCTCCAGGACAGGGGCCCACGACTTGCTCTGCGGCGCCCCGCCATACTATGAAGGAATCAGACTATGTCCAATGTAGATGAATTGTTCAACTTAAACGGTAAGGTTGCCGTGGTGATCGGGGGCAGCGGCGTGCTGGGCGGCTCTATGGCGGTGGCGCTGGCCGGGGCCGGGGCCAGGGTCGTCGTGGTCTATCACCATAGCTCGTCCGGCGCCGATGCCCATGTGAAGACCATCGAGGCCGCTGGGGGTGAAGCCCTGGCCATCCAGGCTGATACCGCCACCAAATCGGACCTGGTGAAGGTCAGGGATGCCGTCGTTGCCCGGTGGGGCGGCGTGCATATCCTCCTGAACGCCCCCGGTATCAACTCCCCCACGCCGGTACTCGACATCACTGAGGATGAGTGGCAGAACATCCTGGATGTCAACCTGAAGGGGGTCTTCCTGGCCTGTCAGGTATTTGGCGAGCTGATGATCGGGCAAAATCAAGGCGGCAGCATCATCAATATTTCCTCGGCTTCGTCCATCCGCCCCCTGTCGAAGGTCTTCACCTATGGCATATCGAAAGCGGGCCTCAACGGAATGACCCTATTTCTGGCTCGGGAGTGGGCGCCCCATCATATCCGCGTCAATGCCATAGCGCCCGGGTTTTTCCCGGCAGAGCAGAACCGGCAACTTTTAACTGAGGAACGCCAGCGGGCCATCTTCACCCATACGCCCATGGCCCGGTACGGTGAACCTGAGGAACTTTCGGGCGCCGTCATATGGCTGGCCGCCGACCGGGCATCCTCCTTCGTTACCGGTGCCATCATCCCGGTGGATGGCGGCTTTACCGCCATGACCATCTAAGTTGGAGGTGAGCATGCCAACCCGTCAGGAAAGATTAGCCCAGCTGTTGGACCGGAAAGTCATCGCGGTGATTCGCATGACCGATACGGACCGGCTGATGGATGTCATCGCGGCGATCCAGAAGGGCGGCGTCGAATGGATTGAGATCACCATGGTGGTCCCCGACGCCATCGATGTGCTCAAAGAGGTGTCCCAACGAGGCGGTAGCGCCGTCATCGGGGCGGGCACGATCCTCGATCCGGAAACGGCCCGTCTGGCCATCCTGGCCGGAGCCGAGTTCATCGTATCGCCCATCCTGAACCTGGAGGTCATCAAGCTGGCCCATCGCTATGACCGCCTCGCCATCCCCGGGGCCTTCACCCCGACTGAAATCTTAACCGCGTGGGAAGCCGGTGCGGACGTCGTCAAAGTCTTTCCGGCCACGGCCCTGGGACCGGCTTTCATCAAGGATGTTCAAGGGCCCCTCCCCCAGGTGAAGCTCTGCCCCACCGGCGGGGTAACGGTGGAAAACGCCGGTGAGTTCATCGCCGCCGGCGCCGCCTGTGTGGGCGTCGGGACCGACCTGCTGGATAAAGCGGCCATTGCCGAGGGCCGCTATGAGCTGCTCACCCGGCGGGCCGAGCAGCTGGTGGCCAATACCCGCCAGACCTGAGCAGACCTCCTCACCGGCGGTCACCCCAAGCCATCTGGCCCTTGCCGGGATAGGATTCAGCCCCCGGATTGACGCTGGTTAGGCCAGATGCACTTCGCTGCCGCTGATGGGCAACCGCCGGATGCGCGTCCCGGTGGCAGCGGGACGGCCGCCCTGGGAGCCCAGCCCTGGTGACCGTCCAGGCAGCATCTAATGAAGGGGAAACATCGATGGCAGAAAAACTGGTACTGGATGACGACCGCTTTTTTGATCCCGATCCCACCGTCCGGACGATCGCCCGGGAACTCTATGCCGCGGTGAAGGATTTACCCCTGGTGAGTCCCCACGGGCATGTGGACCCCCAGCTGTTCGCCGAAAACCAGCCGTTCCCCGATCCGGCGGAGCTGATCATCATCCCCGATCACTACATCTTCCGTATGCTCTATTCCCAGGGCATCCCCCTGGAATCTCTGGGGGTTCCCACCATCGACGGGACCCCGGTGGAGACCGACCACCGGAAGATATGGCAAATCTTCGGGGAGCACTTTCACCTGTTCGCCGGGACCCCCACCGGGGTCTGGCTGGCCCATGAACTCAGCATCGTCTTCGGGGTAAAAGTAAAATTGACCGGCGGTACGGCCCCGGAGATTTACGACCACATCCAGCGCCAACTCCAGACACCGGCCTTTCGCCCCCGGGCCCTGTTTGACCGCTTCAACATCGCGTTGCTCACCACCACCGACGCGGCCGAGGCCACCCTGGAAGCTCACCAGGCCATCCGTGCGTCCGGGTGGCACGGCAACGTCATTCCCTGCTTCCGTCCCGATGGGGTGGTAAACCTGGCCCACCCGGACTGGCGGGAAAATATCGCCGCCCTGGGCAAGGTCTCACGCACCAATATAGGTTCTTATAGGGCGTATATCCAGGCCCTGGAGGAGCGCCGGACTTTCTTCAAGTCCATGGGCGCGGTTTCCACCGATCACGGTGTATCCACGCCTTACACCCACAGACTTCCCGCCAAGGAAGTCGAGACCATTTTCCAGCGTGGGCTGAAGGGCCGGGCCTCCCCAGCCGATGCCGAGGCGTTCACGGCCCACATGCTCATGGAGCTGGCTCGCATGAGCGTCGAAGACGGGCTGGTGATGCAAATCCATCCGGGATCATTCAGAAGCCACAACCAGGCGATCTACGAGCGCTTCGGTGCCAACAGGGGTGGCGATATCCCTACAGCCACCGAGTATACCCGAAACCTCCACGAGCTGCTGAACGCCTACGGCAACGATCCCCGCTTCAGGTTGGTGCTCTTCACCCTGGACGAGTCCACCTTCTCAAGGGAACTGGCGCCCCTGGCCGGGCACTACCCGGCCCTGCGTCTGGGCGCCCCCTGGTGGTTTCACGACAGCATTGAGGGAATGACCCGGTTCCGCGAGCGGGTGACGGGGAGGGCGGGGATCTACAATACCGCCGGATTTACTGATGACACCCAGGCGTTTCCATCGGTACCGGCCCGCCACGACCTGGCCCGGCGCATCGACGCCAATTTTCTGGCCGGCAAGGTCGCTCGCCACGTCATCGATCCGAGCGATGCCCGCGAGATGATCAAGGCCCTGTCCTACGACCTGGCTATACAGACCTACCGGTTGTCCGCAAGCGAGTAACGGCTCCCGGCCAGGTTAAAATCCCCACCTATGCGCCGGGGTCGCGGTGTCCTTCACAGCCCCCTCACTGACGGCTGGTCTCCACGTGACTGATCACCACGAAACTGTCGATGACCACGCCATCGATGTTCTTGAAGTAGAAATGGGCCAGGTTCGCCTGCCCATCAACATTGAACACGCCGAACAGGGCGCCGTATTGGGCCCCTTGGGCAGTGGTATAAATGCTGGCCCACCAGTCGTCAGACGGTTGGATTTGGCGGCGAAGATTCTTCCCGCCGATACCGGAGACAAAGGCAAAAGTCTTGCCCTTCGTAAGCACCACGGTATCCGACGTACTCGCCACCGTCTGGTTGGTAAAGTTGCTGAGCAGGTGGGTCCGGCTATAGGAGTGCTCATGTCCCGTGGCAATGATGGCGCCGCCGATGCGGGCTTCCTCGTAGACGCCCCAACCGGTCTCATCGGACTTTCTTCCCAACTGCATCCGGCGCATATTCTTGTGCCAGGCGCAGATGCTCCAGATGGCCTGGTTGGCCGCCAACTGTTCCTTGATATACCGGTCGTGGCCCTGGCCCATGACGCCCGGAGCCGTAAAAATGATGAAGACACCTTGGTAGGTGAAGGAGGACTGAACCCCGTATTCCCCCTCCCAAGCGACTCCCTGGCTCCTGGCCCGCCCTTCCAGGAGCTGTTGATATCCTTCTACACCACTCCATTTCGGCTCGTCATGGTTCCCCACCATGGCGAAATAGGGAAATTCGGGCCCCAGGACGGCATCGATCTGGGCCATCCAGGCCAGGGGGTCGTCTTCATAATCGAAATCGCCCTGGTGCAGCACCACCTCCGCCCCTTCAGATTTCACGAGGCGCAGCACCGCCTCCGCGTTGGCGCCCAATCCCTGATCACCGAGAAATGCAATGGTGAAGTTCTCCGGTGGCCCGGACGGCGTTTGGGCCAGCAGGGACCCCAACCCCACCCACAGGCTGATCCATAGCGGTAGATATCTTTGTCTCACATGAAAGCCTTCCCTTCTCGTTAGCTACTTTTGTTACGTGACATACGTTAGATGCGCTATATGCGTTCGTTGCGTGTCCGGCGCAGTGCCCATGAAAGGGAGCCTCACAGTGAGGGGCCCCATGAGGAACCGGTCACCGGTTACCAGAAGATCGCATACAGCGTCGCCGCCCCCAGGACCACCCCCGCCCCCATCAGATTTACGCCGCGAGAGGGAGTCATGTCCAGCTCAACCCGTACGGGCATAACGACCGGTTCGGTCAGGGGCCGGGCCCAGGTGATGGCGGCCCCCATGCCGTCCGGGCTGATTGCCGTGTGATTCTCGGCAATGACGGCGCGCCAGAACGGGTCGGACTTGATCGGTCGATCGCCAAGCACGGTGAGGATTTGTCCGAGCGGGATCGCGCCGCATTCTTCGAGAAATCGGTTGTGGTCATCGATATCGAAGTGAAACCGCTTGTCCGGGTTGCAGAGATGGACGTGCGCCATCACCCAGCGCTGCCGGGCGGAGACGGAGTCGCCCTGCTGTTCGAGATTGATCTGCGCCTGCCCCAATGATTCGCGCCAGCGCTCCGGGTGTGTGCGCGCAAAGCCACCGGGTTCGTCGCCCGGATCGGTCCATGCGCCGATCGGCGGCGAGAACAGATCGAGCACGTTGATTTGATCGCCCCAGAGTGTCCTGATCCGATTGCGAATCATCGCGGCGTGGGTGTCGGTTACGAGCACGACCTG
>JADFNF010000142.1 GCA_022563485.1 Fidelibacterota bacterium
TGTGACCGGTTTTAGCCGCCTGCAGGGGGAAAACCTGAACGGGGCTTGGGGCACTGAACTGGCCGTTGACCAGTTGCGCAGGGTCCTGGATGACGATCAGGTTCGCGATCTCATCCCATCCTATCCTGGGCAAAATTTGGCGGCCCAGACCCCGGCGACGGCTGCCCTCATGGACCTACTGGCGGCCCTCACAGCCATTGGGCAGGAACTGGATGCCATCCTGGGCAGCGTGGGCCGTTTCAGGGGCAGTAACAACTGGGTGGTCTCGGGCAGCCGTACCGCCACCGGGTACCCCTTGCTGGCCAACGACATGCATCTTGGCTTTTCCCAGCCGCCCGTCTGGTATGAAATGCACCTGGTCGGGGGCCGTTTCAATGTGCGGGGCGTCTTTTTTCCCGGCCTGCCCCTGGCCATGAGCGGCAATAATGGCCACATCGCCTGGGGCCCCACTTACCTGACTGCCGACGACACCGATTTTTATGTTGAGGAAGTGAACCCCCGGGACTCCACAGTCTATCGCTACCGGGACCAATGGCTGCCCTTCACCGAGCGGGAGGAGATCATTCAGGTCAAGGATAGTGAACCCGTCGTCTTCACCGTCCGGAGCACCGTCCACGGGGTCGTCATCAACGACCTGGAGGAACTTGCCCGTGATTCCGGCCAACCGATCGCCATGCGCTGGTCGGGGCAGGACATTTCCGATGAGGCCACCGCCTTTCTGAAGTTGAATCTGGCCGGGAACTGGGACGATTTTTCCGCCGCCGCCGCCCTGTTTGCGGTGCCGGGGCAGAACATGGTCTACGCCGACCGGGAAGGCAACATCGGTTGGCGGCCTTTTGTCCGGATTCCAATCCGTCAAGGTGGTGCGAGCCTGAGACTGCTGCCCGGCGCCAGCGGGAAGTACGACTGGCAGGGCTATCTGCCCTTCGAGGAGCTGCCCTACCTCTACAACCCTCCCGGAGGATATATCGCCACCGCCAACAATCCGACCTTCGATGATGCCTTTCCCACTTACATCTCGGCCTACTGGGAGCAGCCCTTCCGGGTGGACCGCATCGCCGAGCTTTTGGCGGCTCGTGAGGATCATACGCCCGAAACTTTCATGGCCATCCAGAACGATGTGTTGTCCAACGCCGCCAGGGAGCTCGTACCTTTATTGCTGGATGCCTATGCCGAACCGGATAGTGGACGACACCTCCCAGCCCCGGTGGCCGATGCCCTGGCTCTGCTGGGCCAGTGGGACTACCGCATGACAACCGAATCGGCAGCTGCTACCATCTTCGTGGCCTGGTTTGAGCAGCTCAAGGAGGTCATCTACCGGGACGAACTGGACCGGGCCGGGCAGCATACCTACGCTCTGTTTCTGCGCTCCGGCTTTGTCTCCAAAAGTCTGCACCACCTGTTCAGGCAGAGCAGCTCGCCCTGGTTTGACAATGTGAACACCCCGGAGTTGGAAGACCGGGCCGCTGCCAGCCGCCAGGCTCTGGAAGGGGCCGTGGCCCAGCTCGGTGAGCAGTCGGGTGGCCCACCCGCCCACTGGACCTGGGGACGCCTCCACACCCTGACCCATCCCCATGCCCTGGCGGGGGGTGGGCGGTTGGGTAAATTTCTCAACGCGTGGCTGGACCTGAACGTGGGGACTTTCCCGGCCCCCGGTTCGGACCGAACGGTGAACGCCATCAATTACCGCCCGCATGAGGGCTTTGCATCAAACTGGGGTCCCAGCCAACGGAGTATTGTGGATTTGGCCGATCCGGATAACTCCCGGATGGTTCTGCCCACGGGCCAGAGCGGGAACCCCTTCAGCCGCCATTACCGGGACCAGGCGGAGCTGTACAACGCCGGGCGGTACAGGCCGGTGGACTTCACCCGGGAAGCGGTGGAGCGGGCGGCTGTTTCAACCCTGATCCTGCAGCCCTAGCCCGGCGGCTGAGCCATTGATTGATCCCTCGCTGATCTTCATCGTCATGGCGTTCATCGCCGTCGGAACGGTCCGCAGGCTATGGTTCTGGCGGGCCAGGGAGACCCCTTTTTACCGTGAGGGCCGGCTCCTGTGCCTGGCTCATCGGGGCGTGCCCTCCTTGGCGCCGGAAAATACCCTGCCGTCCTTTCAGGAGGCGTTCACCGCTGGCGTTGACGGCATTGAGCTGGACGTGATGGAAACGGCGGATGGTGTCGTGATCGTCAAGCACGACTTCGACCTGGAAGGCACGACCGATGGGACCGGCTATGTATGGGACACCACTTATGAACAACTCTCCCAGCTGAACGCCGCCCACACCTGGCAGGGACAGATTCCCAAAACACGGATTCCCCGGTTGGCCGAAGTGCTGGAGCGGCTTCCGGCGAACATGATCGTCAACATTGAGTTGAAATCCTATCATTGGCGTTCCACCGGTCTGGAGGCAAAAGTGGTGGCCCTGGTGCGGCGAAATAGATTGGTCAAGCGCACCATTATCTCCAGTTTTAACCCCTATTGGCTCCTGCGGGTCCGCTGGCTGGAACCCGAGTTGAGGATTGGCTATATTCTGTCGGATGTCGATGTGCCATGGATATTACGCAAGCCTTACTTCCTGAATCTGGTGCGGCCTGACCTCCTGCATGTCGGTGCGGAAATTGTGACGCCTGAGATGGTGATCCAAGCTCACCGCCGGGGCATGCAGGTGATCGCGTGGACCGTCAACAACCGGCCCATGATCGCCTACCTCAAGTCTATCGGTGTGGACGGCGTATTCACCGATTTCCCCGAGCTGGTGCTATCGGTAGACCGGGAGTCGTGATGCCTCGCATTAGATCCGGCTGGGGACCGCAGGGAATCATGCGCGCGGTATCCCATGTTGATCAGGGCTTGCTAGCTGGCTGCGCAGGTGCTGACGAACCCTGGAGACCGGCAACTTTGGTGATTGTCCGAGCCGCGACGAAGGGGGCAATCCCTGTTTGGCATGACCCTGCTGGGCCGTAAATTGCCGGGGATGATCCGTCTATATAACCCTTTCGGAGGTTTTCCATGCTGAGCAGTTGGGCAAGTTTCGCCGGTATCGCCCTCATCTTCCTGATGGTGGCATCAGTCGGGGCCGCGGCCCCTTCCGGTCTCCAGGTGGGCCAGCCGTTCCCGCTCCTGACGCTGCCCGCCCTTGCAGACGGTCAGCCCCGCTCCCTGGCTGACTTCCGGGGCGGGAAGGTCATCCTGCACATCTGGGCTTCCTGGTGAGCCGGCTGCCGCAGGCACGTGCCCGGGTGGCACGCAAGGACCCAAGCCCTCCAAGAGACCGGCCAGGTGAAAATGGTTGGCATCCTTCAGGAACAGCACCCCGGCCGGGCCCGGCTCTTCATGCAGTGGAAGCAGATGGATTGGCCGCTCCTCGTCGATCCCCTCAACCTGCTGGGGGTTTCAGTGGTGCCGGTGACGGTCCTGCTGGATGAATATGGCATCGTCCGGGCCATCAATCCGAAGCAGGATGAGTTCCAGCAGTTTATGGAGGAGGTCTATCCTGAGCCGAAACATATGGACGCCCCCCGGACTGGCCGCTCCGATCTGGCGGCCCTGGAGCAGGCCGCGCTGGGTCATGACCCAGACGCCCTGAGGAACTACGCCGACGCCCTGTTCCTCTGGAGCGATGAGTCTCACCTCGATGAGGCCATCGAAGGTTATACCCAGGCCCTGCAAAAGGATCCCGAGCACGGGCCGACGCACTACCGTCTGGGCGTTGCCTTCCGCAGGCGCTACGAATCACCTTTTCGCCGGGCCAACGACTTCAACCAAGCCGCCCAACACTGGGGCCAGGCCCTGGACATCGATCCCAACCAGTACATATGGCGGCGCCGCATCCAGCAGTACGGCCCGCGCCTGGACAAACCCTACTCCTTCTACGACTGGGTCATCCAGGCTCGCGAGGAGATCGAGGCCCGCGGGGAAACGCCCGTTACCCTGACAGTGGAACCGGGCGGCGCCGAGTTGGCATACCCGGCCCAGACCTTCGACCCGGCCCCTACCGCCACCCGCCCCGAACCTGATCCCGGGGGACGGATCATTCGGGACGAGCAGGGGCTGATCCAAATTGAAGCCACGGTGGTGCCCGCCACTCTGCAGCCGGGCGGCTCGGGCCGGGTCCATGTGGTCCTTCGCCCGGATCAATCCCAAAAAGCCCACTGGAACAACGAGGTCGATGACCTGGTGTTCTGGGTCGATCCACCTGCGGGTTGGGAAGTTGACACCCACTACCTCACCGTGGGGCGTCCCCCCGAAGCGGTGAGTCAGGAAGTCCGTAAGGTCGAATTTGAACTCAAGATTCCCGATGAGCTTACCGGTCCGGTGACGATCCCGGCCTACGTGCTGTACTATGTCTGTGAGGATGTGGATGGGACCTGCCTCTATCGCCGGCAGGATGTGTCGCTGCGCATTAATGTGGCAGGTGGACGAAAATAGCTGCTGCTTGACGACTCACCGCCTATCATCCCGCCCCCGGCTCTAACTTGTCCCGGACCGGGTGGCCCTGATCCCTTTCCCTTCCCTCCGCCGTCACGCCCCCCTAATTTCCCCACCCATGCTGATCGATTCCGACTTCACCTGGCTGGATTGGGCTTGGCGCCTGCCGGGCATTTTTCTGTATGTCGAGATGCACTACCGGTGGTGGCCCCTTCCCAGCCGGTATTTCAGAAGAGAGCCGGAGATTCTGGCCGACCTGCCCCACCGCCTTGAGCCGGGCCAGGACCTGCCCCTGCTCCTCCTGGTGAAGGATGCCCACCGCTACCCTATCGTCCTGCAGCGAGTGACGTTGACGGTGGAGACTGACGAGGGACAAATGCCCCTGGACGAAATCGCTGTCAACGAGGAGCTCACCGAGCCCTGGTGGCACCGCGTCATCACCCTGGAGCGGCCCATCCCTCACGGCAATATTAAGTTATGGACGACATTCCACTACACGGTCAAGGGTAAGGCGCGCACCTGCACCACCCACAACCTGAAGTCCCTCCCGCCCCGGCCTTTGACCATCCATCTGGCCCGGGACCCGTTGCCGGGGGAAAATGTCGTCTGGGGCGACCTGCACCACCATACGAGCCTCACGGAGGACATGATCGAGTTCGGCGCGCCCCTGGAGGCCACCCAGGCCGCCGCCACCGCTCTGGGGCTGGGGTTCGTCTGCGCCGCCGATCACTCCTACGACCTGGACGACCTGCCCGGCGACTGGGTTCGATCCGACCCCGATCTCGTCAAGTGGCACAGTTCGCGGGCGGAGATCAAGGCCCTCAACGGGCATAGGGACCGGGCCCTGGTGGTCCCTTCGGAGGAGGTCTCCACCCGCAACACCCTGGGCCGGACCGTCCATACCCTGGTGCTGAATCACCCCGATTACCTCCCAGGTTCGGGCGATGGAGGTGAGCGGTTGATCCGGCAGCAGTCCGAGCTCGATATTGCCGAGCTCACTGACCAGCTGGGTCCCGGCGCCCTGGCCCTGGCCGCCCATCCCTTTCAGCCGGTCCCTTTTCTCCA
>JADFNF010000143.1 GCA_022563485.1 Fidelibacterota bacterium
AGCAAGATCGCTCCCCATAGGCGGCGGCCTGTTCCATCAAACTCATGGGGAGCGGGGGGTCTGAATTGCCCTCCTGTCAGGGCGCTTCCGGGCCATCCGTGCCTCCTTAAGGCCGGACGCCGGTGAGTGGTGTAAAAAGTCATAATACCTCATCACAATCGTTGTTAAAACAACACTATCGGTGTCGGCGCATTGAGCCGATCACCACCGTCAAGCGATTGATAAGGTCAGACTAAATGAGCAGGTGCGTAGGCGGCGGAGGCAATCGCAGGGGGTGGGACCGGGCGTGAATCGCGGGATGGGCCCGGGAAAGTTCAATAGGAATCATCAGGCTGGACGCGAATGTCGCCTGGATCGCTTTACCATGAACGGTGTCGAGCGGTGCAACCGGGATGGGGTGCAGCCGGGTGGCGTCCTGTATACCGGGGCAGTCATTGTCCATTGCCTCAGTATCGCAAACGGTTACCTGGGTCGGGCAACAGGTCGCTGCACAACTTTCGGCTCTCAGGGGCAAAAACGGCGTGGCCAGGGAGGCCGTCCAGAGCAAGAGAACAATGATGCTGCGATTCTTCATATTAATTACCGCGCCCAAGTTAATTGCGGCTGGATGAACTTTACAAGGCTTAATTTCGCCCTTTAAGTCCGATTTAGATTTATGGGGGTGTTCCCGTGGGTAGATGGATCCAGCGAAGTACGACCGGAAGGGATCATGGCTGCCTTAAAAAGGAGACCAACATAAATATGCCGATGGCGATGAACCCCACCGCCGCCGCCCCTTCCAGGACCTTGGGATTGATCCACTGGGACAGGCGGTCGCCCACCAGCACGGCGATGACGGTGGTACTCACCAGGGCCAGTGATGCGGCCACCGCCACCGCGACCTTCGACCCTTCGGGCCGGGTGGCGTACAGCAGGACGGCGAACTGGGTCTTGTCCCCCAGCTCGGCCAAAAAGACGGTGATGAAGACGGTCAGAAGGTATCGCATGATTAGCCCTACCCTTCAAGTTTGATCGGTTTGCGGTCGGTACTCAGGTGCCCCACCATGGCCTCCATCTGCTTCCATCATTTATGCTCTGTATCCTGCTTGATTTCCTGCATGGTCGCTCCTGATAAAGATAGCGCCTGGAAGACCGTCAACTGATGTCCCCGGGAGATATACAATTTACGACGTTTCGCCGACGGGAGAAATGGGACCGGAAAATATTCTGGCGCCTGAAAGTCAGCTTCCGGCCCGCCATCGGTCCCTACCGGTCGTTCCGGCAAACCTCTGGTGAAACGGCCAAGAAAATCCTAACTTTACGGGCTGATAAATAAAATTGCCTGGAAGGTTATGCTCAAGCCGCGAAAAAAAATTACCCGTAAGGAACTCAAACACGACCCTTTGATGAATGCGCTTTACCGCCTGCGCCACGGGTGGCTGGAACACCAGGCCATCATTTCCAAATTTGCTGGGGGAACCTTGATCGTGGTGGTATTGGCCGTGCTGGTCATTCGCTGGCGGGCAACCCAGGATGATCAGGCCGCCACGGCGGTCGGGGTAGCGTTCGTGGAATTCAGTCAAGGAAACTACAACACCGTCATCGCCCAGCTCAGTCCTCACGTCGATGAATATGTTGGCCTAAAATCCTTTGGTAACGGTCTCTACCTCCTGGCCCGATCGGAACTGCTGGTCGGGGATAGTTTGGGCGCCGAACGGCATTACCGTCAATACCTGGATGATTACGGGCGTGATCCCCTGATGGCCTGCGGCGCTTTGGCGGGATTGGGAGTCATTGCCGAGGGAAAAGGTGCATTTGGGGAGGCGGCGGATCAGTTTCGGAAAGCGAGCCGCAGGGCTCCCACTGCCGGCTTCAGAAAACAGTATGCCATCTACGCCGGTCGCAGTTTTCTCCTGGCTGGCCTGCCCGAGGATGCTCTAAAGATTTTGAGGCCCCTCCTCGATGAGCAGGGTCTCGAGTTCCAAATGACGAATGATGTACAGGCGCTGGTGGCTTCCGCCGAGGCCAAAATAAAACAGGGCGGCGGGGCATAACCCCTTGCGGCCTCGGTATTAAAATGGTAACATCTGCCTCCGGGAAAGTGGGTCAGGTGACCCATTTTTCATATGGGGATAGCGGTATGGCTGATCTGCTGGAGTATTTGTCAGGCCTGGACCTGGACGCGGGTGTGCACATTCTCGAGGCCACCGTCAACTCAGACAGGCGCATTCCGCTGGTCAGGGTCGTGGTGGATACCGAACGGGGGATTACCATCGATGAACTGGTCCGCATAGCCCGTCAGCTGCGGGACGAGGAACGCTTGCCGATGTATTTAGGCGTGTCCGACTGCCGAGTGGAAGTCACGTCCCCTGGCGTGTCCCATGGATTGAGTCAGCCCTGGCAGTTCTCGCGGCACGTGGGACGCCGACTGGCGATCCAGATCAAGACCCCGATTGAGGAGCTCTCTGATGGTGCCCCTCTGGCAAAGCCCACGGAAGAGGTCGGGCGTTCCTCCCAAATCGAGGGGCAACTGATACAGGCCGGCACCGAGGGCATCCTTCTGGAGGTGGCGGGGGTTCACGAGCAAATCCCCTGGATACAGATTCAGAAGGCCACGGTTCAATTGACATGGTAAGTGAGGAGAATCTTTCTTGATCCATAAGGAAATCATTGAGGCGTTTTCTGCGATTGCCCGGGAAAAGAATATTGATCGGGCCCACCTGGGTACCATCATCGAAGATCTTTTTCTAGTCCTCATCCAGAAGAAATACGGCGAGGAATACACCAACTTCAGTGTCATTGTTAATATGGACAAAGGCACCATCGAGATTTACCAGGAATTGACCATCGTTGACACGGTCGACAATCCGGTGGTGGAGATCAGCCTGGAAGACGCCCGGAAAGTTGAATCCGACCTGGAGGTTGGGGACCCCTTCATCGAAATTATTGATCCCACCAACTTTGGCCGTCGCCTGATTTCCACGGCCAAACAGTTTCTCAATCAACGCATCCGGGAGATCGAGCGCCAATCGGTCTACGACGAATATGTCCAGCTAATTGGGACCATCGCTACCGGCGACGTCCATCAGGTGCGGCGTGACAACGTCTATGTCAACATCGATAAAGTCGAGCTGCGCCTGCCCCGGTCTGAACAGATTCCCAATGAGCGCTATCGACGGGGAAGCACGATCCGGGCCTTGGTCATGTCGGTGGAACTGACCCCCAAAGGCCCCGATGTGGTGATTTCCCGAGCCGCGAATGACTTTCTCATTCGCCTGTTCGAGATGGAAGTCCCCGAAATCGAGGATGGCATCATCGAGATCAGGAAGGTAGCGCGAGCGCCGGGGAACCGTAGTAAGATCGTGGTCTATTCCCACGACAAACGCATCGACGCCGTCGGGGCTTGCGTCGGCATGCGCGGCAGCCGGATTCAGGCCATCGTCCGTGAATTGAGCGGGGAAAAGATTGACATCATCAACTGGAGCGAACAGCCGGAAATCCTCGTATCCCGGGCTCTATCACCGGCCAAACCGGTCAATCTCCTGATCATGGAAGACCGTCCTTACATCATGGCCGTGTTCAGCGATGATGAGCTGCCCACCGCCATCGGCCGCAATGGCCAGAATATCCGATTGGCGTCGGAGGTGACGGGCTATACCATCGACGCTGTAAAACAATCCGAGTATGAAGGCCCCAAACACAAGACCATTTACCTGGATGAACTCAAGGGCCTGAACAAGGGGCAGGTGGAGGCCCTGGCTCAAGTGGATGTGCATACCGCCAATGATTTTCTGGAGACGGAATCGGTGGATATCCTGGCGTTGAAGGGCTTTGGGCCGAAGACCCTTGATAAAGTCCGCGGGATCATTGAAGAGGCCGTAACGGAATTGGAGCAGGCCATTGCCCAGGAGGGTCAGGAGGAAGCAGTGGTCCCGGCTGAACAAGAGCGCACGGATAAGGAAATCGTCGGCTGAATGAACCAGGATCACCCACCATTAGTCATCTATCCATGACCGAACCGGCCACCAAGAAAAAACGCATATTCCAGATCGCCAAGGATCTGAATATATCCCATACGGATATCATGGACTTCATCCGGCGCGAGGGCCATGAGGCTGCCAGCCATATGTCACCAGTTGATCACGACGTGTACGATCGCATCCTTAACGAGTTTGCCAAGGAGCGGGTCATCGTTGACCGCCATCGTAAAGAAAAGGCCCGTCGGGATATCGAGACCGCGCGGCGCAATGAAACCGCTCCCAGGTCCCGTTTCGACCGCATCCTCACACTGGAGGAGCAACGTAGCCTTGAACTTGATGAGCGGGACAAAGCTAAGCGTGCCAGGGAAGATGTGGAGCGGATCCGCCTGGAGGAAGAGGCCGCCCGCCAAAAGGAAGAAGATCTGAAAAAACTGGCACTCATCGAGCTCCAGAAACAGGAAGATGAAGTGGTCCGTCTACGGGTGGAAGCCCTGAAGGCGGCTGCCAGAGAGAACGCCCCGGGAGCTAAATCCAAAAAAATCAAAACGTCGCCATTACCGACCGACGCAGCAGAGCAACCCAAGTCCAGGCTCAAGCGCATCGATATGCGAGCGATTGAGGCCAAGGTTTCCCAGGGGCGGAAAAAGCCTGGTGCCCTGAGGGGAAAAGGGAAGCAGGTTGATATCCAGGCAAAATCGGTCGCCCAGACCCTTAGACAGACCCTGGCCAGTATGAGTACCCGCGACAAGAAGCGGCGGCCCCATCGCAAAGATCGGATGGAAGTTGACGAGGTGGTCATGTCTGAGGGGGCGCGACCCCGAATCAAGATTCACGAATTTATGTCGGTGAGCGAATTGGCCACGGCCATGGACCTGAATGCGATGGACGTGATTGGCGCCTGTATGAACCTGGGCATCATGGCCACGATCAACCAGCGCTTGGAGCTGGCCAGCCTGTCGATTGTGGCCGAAGACTTCGGTTTCGAGGTTGACGAAGACAGTCTGCTCAATGATGATTCCATCCTGGAAGAGCTGGCGGACCAATCGGACGAGGGCGAGAGTGAGTCGCGGCCCCCCATCGTAACGGTCATGGGCCATGTCGATCATGGGAAAACGTCCCTGCTCGACCGCATTCGTTCGAGCAATGTCGTTGCCGGTGAGTCCGGGGGCATCACCCAACACATCGGCGCTCATGAAGTCACTCTGCCTAACGGTCATCGGATTACCTTCCTGGATACACCGGGTCACGCGGCGTTCACCTCCATGCGGGCCCGTGGGGCCCAGGTCACGGATATTGTCGTCCTGTTGGTGGCCGCCGACGATGCCGTCATGCCCCAGACGGTAGAGGCCATCAATCACGCCAAGGCTGCCGGGGTCCGTATCGTGGTGGCCATCAATAAGATCGACGTTCCAAGTGCGGACCCTGAAAACGTGAAGCGGCAGCTCTCCGAGCAGGGGATCCTCGTGGAGGACTGGGGTGGCAAATATCAGTGCGCG